>CANROV010000005.1 GCA_947632315.1 Candidatus Gastranaerophilales bacterium | reverse complement strand
CTGCCGTACACCATCAACCACGGCCCTCAAATTCTGTAGGGGACCCCTCGCAATTTTTTTTGGGGGGGGGGAATAGGGAAAATATGATATAATACTATTTGTTTAAATATAAATGAGTTAATTATGCTTAAAAAAATAATTTCTTCAATTTTACTTCTTTTGTTTATAAATTTGAATTTCCCTGACATTGTATTTGCTAAATCATACCAAATTTCAAGTAAACAGTATTGTTATGATAAAAATTCTTCGGATAAAAAGCTTTATTTATATAAAGTAATAAAAAACAAAAAGTATGGAGTTGTTTCTCTTGACGGCGACTTAATACTTCCCGTAAAGTATTCGGAATTATCTGTCGACACTGCTTGCTATTTTAAGACAAAAAAAGAAAAAGATTCAAAAAGCGAGCTGTATTCCTGGAACGGCGAACTTGTTATTCCTGCCGTTTATGATTATATTATTCCAAACTTCGGAAAATATTTAGTTGTTAGAGATAATGAAAAATTCGGACTTATTGATTATCAAAATAATATAATTCTGCCTATAGAATTTCATAGCTATTATCACCATCCGGCTACTGATTCTGAATATATACTGAAAAATAATCAAAAACTAATGCTTATAACCGATGAAAAAATTACTCAATTACCCTATGAAAGTGCATATTTTAACAGGAATGGAACTTTATGGGTTTTTTTAAATAAGAAAAAGGGTGTATATAGTATTGAAAAGGAGAAATGTATAATTCCCGCTAAATATAATGATGTTTTATATTTGAATGAAAATCTTCTTATCGCACAACTGAATAATAAATATAGTGTTTATGATAAAGACGGAAATGTAATTTTTAATAATAATATTTATGAATATGAAAAAATATCTGACTTGGTAGTAATTAAAAAAGATAATAACAAATATGATTTATATTATCTAAAAGATAAAATCAGAAATAAATCGGCTAAAAACGAAAACCCTCAGATAAATTCCGGCAAAGAATTACTAAAACCCTTGTTAACAGATAAAGAATTTATTGATTTTGAATATTATTACTTTGATAATAATTATAATATCAAAGTTAAAGATAAGGGGAAATTCGGAATAGTAAGGTTTAATTCCGAAACGGAGCAATTTACAACATTTATTCCGTTTATATATGACAGTATAAGTAATCCTTCAAGGGATTTTGATTATATTGCAAGACAAGGAAGTAAATATTTTAATATTAACCCCAAAACAGGGGAAATTGAGTCTGAATTTTCTGTCTCAAAGAATGATACTTATAATTCAGAAACTAATATTGATTTATTAGAAGAAGAAGAAAAAATAAATAAAAAATACTTAATTTCAATTGCAAAAGAACAAGATGAAGAACAAGATGAAGAAACTGAACAAAATGTTTTTAAAAAACAAAAAACAAAATTGTTTACTGATGATGAAGAAATAAATAAAGCATATTCAAATGCAATAAAGGAAAATCAAAAACCAAAACGGCATAAACGCTATAAAATGCCCTTGTACGAAGAAATATTGGGCGGTGTAGTCGTGGGAGTTGTCTTTGGCTTATGGTATTTGTATGACTTTTTGGATAATTTATCATTTAAAATTTCAAAACCTTTAAACCGTGTAAAAGTTAATGATAAAAAAGAAAAAAATAAAAAATAGAATTGTTTATTAATTAATGTAAAAAAAATCAATTTTTTATTAAAGATAAAAAAATATTCTGCCGATACAAAATATGTACTTTTATTGAAAGGCAGATGGATGTCAGAATTAAATAATTTTGACGGTTATGAAGAAAATAAAGTGTTTTCACAAAATCAAACATCAGGTCTGGATGTAATGGATTTAATCTGCGATAATATAAATTTAAAAAAAACAGATAATCAAAATATTTTTATACAAATTTTTAATGAGACAAAAGAATTTTTAACGGGACATCATAATGTAAATGGAGAAGCAGAAAAAGTCTCTGAAAAAAATATTCTTCAAAACGGATTTGAACAAGAAATTCAATCTCATAAGGCACTTTTAAATATAGTTGAAAAATTATCACTTAATCCTAATTATTTGCAGGATACTTTAAATATTACCAATAATAATCAACTTAAAGATATTATTGATAAATTAATTGCAAACCCTAATTATTTGGATGAAATAAATTCTTTGGAAAATTAAAAAATAAAAATACAAATAAGAAAATACGTTAGTATTTTTTATTTCTGACTATTGTATTATAATTCTGTAATTTATATTTTGAAGAATAATATATCATTGGGAGGCATAAAATTTTTTATGGAAATTAATAGCGAGAATATTAGTATTTCAATAGTTGATAACAACTCTATCAAACTAAAAAACAAAAACAGGCATGAAGCACCTTGCTATTTGGAAATTAAAATGACAAGAAACTTTTTTAAAAATTTCTTCTTTTTAAAAAAAATGAGATTTAACCATCATATTCCGTGTAAAGTTCCTATGACAAAACGAGAAATAGAAGTGTTGAATGAAATGGTTCTGGGAAAAAATAACAGCGAAATTGCTAATGTATTAAATGTTAGTGTTTGTACCGCAAAAGCACATGTCAGCAGTATTTATAATAAATTATCAGTAAAAGGCAGAATAAATGCCGTTGTTAAGGCTATAAAAAATCGTATTATTAAAATATAACTTAATCTGTATCTTATAATAATATTTTGTAAACAAATGTTAACTGATGGTAAATTTTCTAAGCTAAAAATACTTTATATATATGTAAGGTTTTATAGGTAAAGTATAGGTATAGTTAAGTTATGGTTGAAACGGTAAATACTGATTATATCCCAAGAGCAGATTATAATGTAAATAATACAGGGTTTTATAGTACCGCTGTTAGTGAAGCATTAGGGAATCCGAGTATTTTTTCAAATAATACTGTTTCAAGAGCGCAAGAGCTTGAATCTCAATTAGACGGCGTTATGGATGAACAGGGTGCAATATCAAATGCTTGGAACGATTTTAAAGAATTTACAAATATCGGAACAAGTAATGAAAAATGCAAAGATACTATTGAAAAGTATAAAAATGGTGAAATAACATTTGAAGAAGCTCAAAGCGAAATAGAAGAATTTGCAAAAAAACAAGACAGCAGTCTGAATTTATTTTCAAATATAGCAACAAGTATTGCAGCAATAGCAGCAGTGACATTGGCACCTGTTACGGGAGGCGCTTCATTAGCATTAGGTGCTGCAGTAGGGGCAGCTACAAAGGCGGGATTTAAGTGTGCAGATAGAGCTACAAACGAAATTGAAAATGATGCACTTGACGCAAAACAATTGGCAAAAGACGCACTATCAGGTGCTGTTACGGGAACAATAGCAGGCAGAACGGCAGGTACAGGAGCTAATACCTATGCAAACGGTTTCGGAGGACTTAGCGGAATTGCAGCTTGTGCGGCAAAAAGTACAAGAACAGGTGTTATTACAGGTACTGTCTCAGGTTCTTCCAATTATTTAATCGATTGCGCATTTGAAGATGATGTTGATTTTAATATGAATGATTTTGTTTCTACTACGGCAACAAGTGCTGTGGTCGGCGGTACGGTCGGTGCAGTAATGGGTAGTGCTACAGGTACTCTAAGGGCGCATGATATATTAAATGCCTCGGATAGTAATATAATCGCAAATTCAGCAAGTACAACATCTTATAAAATAGTTAACGACCGAATTAGAGCAGCAGGTTCATTAATCACATAAAATAATATATAAATCCGGCCGAGTAAATTTTCACAGTTTTATTGAAGGTTTGAGTGAAAATTTGCCGAACAGCTTTCCTTTTGCGATTAGCAAGCGGAAGGCTGTAGATCCGGATTAAAGTAACTGCTAAAAAACAATGTTAATCGTTGCTTTTTTCGTTTAAAATAATTTTATGATAAATTATGATTCTTTAACTCTAAAAATATTTAAAGATGAAAATATTAATTTTTTCATCGGGGCAAAAATTCAAAAAATTCAACAGCCTTCCCGCTCTGAATTGATTTTTTTTATGCGTAATAACAAAGAATCAAAAAAGTTTTATATAAATTTTAACCCCCAATTTTATCATATTTGTTTTATGTCGGATGATAATGAAAAAAAACGTTTCTTAACTATTCCTAAAACTGCTCCGATGTTTTGTATGCTTTTAAGAAAGTATATTCTGAATGCTAAAATAATTAAGGTTGATGTGCCTAAATATGAAAGAATTTTTGAAATTTACTTTGAATATTATGATGAATTAAATGAAAAATCTTGCCTTTGCCTTTCTGTAGAACTGATGGGAAAATATAGTAATGTAATTCTTTATAATTATGATACTAATGTCATAATAGGCTGTGCGCATAACGTCAGTTCGGAAAAAAGCAGAGATAGAGAACTGGCAGGCTTATTGCCGTATACGTATCCCGCAAAACAAAAAAAGAAAAATCTTTTAAATTCTTCTTTTGATAGTTTTAAACAAAATATTGATATTCATAATATTGTACCTTCTCTCAGTAATTGTTATTACTACCTTACAATGCCGATTGCTTTTAGATTAAATTCTTGCTCAAATAATCTTGAAGAATTATATCAAAATTTAATTAAATATCTTTCTCTGCAAAATTATAAACCCTCAATAACTAAAGATTATTCGGAATTCTTTTTATCAGAAAGCTCTGATTCTATTCGGTTTGGTACGGTTAACGAAATGATTGACAGTTATTTCTCTTTTCATCAGTCAAAATTTATTGTTGAAAATTTAAAATCTAAAATTTATAAGTGCATAAATACTCAAATAAAAAAATTGAATTCTTTAAAAGAAAAACAAGTTTATCAGATAGAAAGATTTAATAAAGCTCTGGAATATAAAAATAAAGCTGATATTATAATGGCTAATTTATATAATCTGAAAAATATGCAAAAAGAACAAATATTATATGATTTTTCGGGGAATGAAATAAAAATTGATATGGATATTAATATATCAGCGGTTGAAAATGCCAATAAATACTATTCGTTGTATAAAAAAACAAAAACATCTTATGAACACGCTCTTGAAATGATTGAAGATACAAAATCTCAAATACTTTTTTACGAAGAACAAAATTTTTATGCCCAAAATACTGCGGATGTTGAAAATCTGCAAGAAATATTGTTTGAGCTTAAAGGCGAAGAATCTAAAAATAAAATTCATGAAGTTAAAATAGATTTTATAGAGTTTGAAAATTATAAAATATTTATAGGAAAAAATAAAAAACAAAATGATTATATTTTATCTAAATTAGCTTCATCGGAAGATTTATGGTTTCATCCGTTAAATATTGCAGGCGCTCATATTTTGGTTAAAGTTAATAATAAATCGCAAGTGCCTGATTCTGTTTTATTAAAAGCTGCCCTATTAACTAAAGAATATTCTTCACAAAAAAATAATTCTAAAACATCTATAATCTATACAAAAAGAAAATATGTGAAAAAAGCTAATAAAAAACTTGCATTTGTAACTTATAAAAATGAAACTGAAATTATAGTATAGTTTTTATTTTTATTTTTCTAATTTATTAGCGATTTCAGCAAATACACTGTTTGTTTTTTCTTTATTAAACGGTGAATTTTGTATAGCATTATTTAAAGCAAGTTCTTTTTCCGCCATTTCTTGTCTTATACGTTTCTTTGTAAAATATTCATTTATTGCGGGCAGTGCAAACCCTAAGAATAAAGGAACTATCAATACAATAGAAAGAGCTGTAAACCTTGCATTAAGAGTTTTTGCTCTGTGTACTAATGCATTATCCTTGTTGCTTAATAAATTAATAAGCTCGTTGTATTTATTACCAATAAAAGATATTGCATTATCTTTATTTTCGGCAGCTGTTTTTAATACTTCTTTGATTTCCTCGGAAGTTGCTTCTTCATAGGTTTTATTTTTTGTTGCTTTCAAAATTTCTTCAACAAATTTTTTCGGGCCTAATATACATTCTTTTTTTGTTTGAATATTATCGGTAGAAAATACTTTCTTTATATTTCCGCCTTGACCTTCTATAAATTCAAAAAATCCGTCAATTCCGTTTTTATATCTGTCTATATTGGAATATTTAGAAATTATTTGGTCTGTGGATAAAACCTGTACGCCTTTTATTGGTCTTAAGTAATCAAAAACTTTCCTAAATACATTCTTATCATTAAATGCTTGACCTTTTTCGGTAAGAATAAATCCGGATTTTGATTCATTTATTTTTGAAAAACCTTTTCTTAACCATTTTTCAGCGAAACACATTGTTGTACAAGTTATAGCGTCACGTCTGATAATTTCTTCTCTGTCATATTTATCTTTTGCTTGGCGTATTCTTGGGAATAAAATTCCAAGACACATAACCCCTAAAAGAAGCGGAAATGATAAATTGTACCCGTCAAATTCGATACCTTTAGCTATTTTCCCTATTACTCCGTTATTGGTAAGTGTATTTGCAGCAGATTGAAGTGAACCGAATGACGGATTTTTTGCCTTCGCTGATTGCCCGAATGAAGTTGGCGCTTTTTTATTTTGTTTTTTATTTTTCACTTCAGAAGAATCATTTAATGTTTCTTCTTTCATTAAACCTCTTAAACCTTCATTCTTATTTCCTTCAGCTTTATTATAAATTTTTGGAATTACTTGCAGGAAGCTTAATACAGCAGCAAACATAGCTGCATTCAGTGCTACTCTTCCTACTGTTTTTTTGTTTATTATTTTTTCAATAAATTTATTTATATTTTCAGGTGCTTGTTTTTCTGCTTTTGAAACAATATCATCAGCATAAGAAATAATATGGGGAATAGTATCTTTTATGGGTGCTTGAGCTTTGCTGTTTAATACGGCTGTTGTAAAGTCGCCGTGAACTAAATCATCAGCATACTCTTTTGCTATAACAGCAAAATCATCCCCTATATTATTTATTGCACGTTTTAACGGAGCTTTACCTAATAGCTTTTTTATTGGATGATGGAAGTTTTGATTTTCTTTTATTCCTTCTATAAGTGTTTGGGTATAATCTAAAGCTTTATTGACTGTTGCTTCTGAAGGCGATGCTTCTTGTTTAGCATTTTGAAGCATTTTTGTAAATGCATTTTGATAAAATTCGGATTGTGTAATAGCTCTGCCGTCTCTTAACGGTTCTGCCATATGAATATCGCCAAGTCCTTTAATTATTTTTGCGGGGATATTACTTGCACTTCCTAAAGGTTTTTTCCCGAAACCGAGAATCATCATTGGAATAAAGAACATGCTCGGCCCTGTTAACATTTCTCTAACCAGTTCTTTAAAAGCAAATTTCAGATTTTTGTGACCTTTATTTTCTTTTTGATTTCTCATTAAACCCATTATAGGTCTTGGCAGATTTGTTCCAAGCATATCTTGAATTGTAAAAGAAATGAATAATCCGCCGTTTTCAACAAGATTTGCTAACCCTAATGAAAAACCATCTGCCATTGTTCCTAAACTTTTAAATGCGGGCTTGTTATTTTGTGTCTTTGAATATTTATTATTGTTTCCTGCTATTTTAGGTGTTATTGATGTTATTCTGTTTACTTGCATATTATCCCTAATTAAATGTTTTAACTGTATTCTATCCGCTTTTCTTTAAAATGTATGAATTATAAAAATTGCGTTTTTAACTGAATTTTATTATATTTTTTTACAAAACTTTAACAAGTGTACTTAGTATACTTAATAGTTCTTCAAACTTCAAGATGTAGAATGCTAAAGTATTAATTTTACTTAACAAATCTCTTTATTCAATACTATTAAGCGGTTTGGTAATTATTATTTTTTAATTTTGAACCGATTTTTAGCTTTTATTTAGTACATGTGCAACAATATTATTGATGTCTCTTTTACTAATTTTTCTTCCTTAATGTATTAGTTAAGGAAGTTTTTTTATAGTTACTCAATGACCCATTTCTCAAGAATATCTTGGCTTATATCATCTAAAAATCTCGAAGGTTTAGAAAGTACCATGCCTGTAGAATAGTCAAACATATCTATGGGATAGGTTATGTAAAGATGAGTTTTTGCTCTGGTTACTGCAACATACATTAATCTGAGTTCTTCATCAAGTTCTTCCGAAGAATTAAATGAAAAAACGGACGGGAATCTGCCGTCTACAGCACCGATTATGAATACGGCTTTAAATTCAAGCCCTTTCGCACTGTGAATTGTTGATAACGTTATATATTCATCTTTTTGCGCTCCTTCTTCAATATCTTCTACTGATGATTCAGGAGGTTCAAGCGCTAAATCACTTAAAAAATCTTCAAGACTTGTATATTTTTCACTTAAATTCAAAAAATGTTCCAAGTCTTTTTCTCTTTTTTGGTAGTCATCATATCTGTCCGTTAATATCGGTTCATAATATTTAATTACGTTTTGGACTATCTTTGAAGGATCAAAAATATCTTTTCTGCTTATATTTATTAATTCTGTTAATTTTAATACTGCTTCAGGATTTTTTACGGGCAGATTTTTATTTGTAATTTCTTCATTATTTCCGCTGGTTAATACAGGCAGAAGTTTATTTGCGCTTTGCGTACCTATACCGTCAAGTAAAAGCAGTATTCTCATATAGCTTATTATATCTGAAGGATTAAGTATTACTCTTAAATGTGCAATAATATCTTTAATATGTGCGGTTTCTATGAACTTCATACCTCCGAACTTCCTGTAAGGTATGCTCCTTTTCGCAAGTTCAATCTCCAAATTGTATGTCATCCTTGCACTTCTTGCAAGTACACAAATTTCATTTAAGGGTATGTTCTCTTCTTCCGTAAGCTCTAAAATCCTTTGAGTGATAAATTCTGCTTCTGTTTTCATATCTGAAGCACAAATTATTGCAGGCTTAATAGGGCTTTCAATCGTAGAAAATAATTTTTTGGTATATTTTTCTTTCGCTTTTTTTAATATTTCATTTGCAAGTGAAAGAATATTTTGCGAGCTTCTGTAATTTTGCTCAAGTTTGATTATTTTAGTACTTTCAAATATAGAAGGAAAGTTAAGTATATTCTTGAAATTTGCGCCTCTGAAAGAATATATGCTCTGTGAGTCGTCTCCTACTGCCATTACGTTATTATGCTCGGACGCTAATAATTGAATAATCTGTGATTGTATTGTATTTGTATCCTGATATTCATCTACCATTATATATTTGTATTGATTTGATAGTTTGCGCCTTATTTCGGAATTTGATTCTAAAAGCGTTCTTAAGTATAAAAGCAAATCATCATAATCAAGTATAGAATTATTCCTTTTATATTCATTGTATAATCTTATTATTTCATTAATTCTTTCTGTTGCATGTTCAAACTGTTTGTATTCTTTTTCTATTATTTCTTGAGAAGGAATATTTTTATTTATAGCTTTTGAATAAATATCAAGTATTGTATGTTTTTTGGGAAAACGTTTTTCCTGCTTATTTATTACTTTTGTCCTTAAGTGATTAATTATGTCTTCGCAATCAGTCCTGTCTGTAATGGTAAAGTTATTTTGAAGCTCAAGAAAAGATGAGTATTTCCTCAAAATTATGTTTGCAAAAGAATGAAAAGTACCGCCTGCAACTTGTTCACATCTTGAATCAAGAACAATAGAGGCACGTGATAGCATTTCTTGCGCAGCCTTTTTTGTGAAGGTTAAAAGTAGTATGTTATTTGGATTCACTCCGTCTTCAATTAATCTTGCTACTCTATAAGTAAGAGTTTTCGTTTTACCGCTTCCCGCCCCTGCAATTACCAGTATTGCACCTTCTTTCTGCTTTACTGCCTCTAATTGCGCAGGGTTTAACTCTTTTTCATAATCAATTTTATAAACTTTATCCGTTGAAATTTTTTTTAGTGTGTATTTCTTTACTGTCAAATTATCCATAAAATTATTATACGATTTAAATTCGCTTATGAAAAGAAAATATCCGGCTCAGTTTAATGAAAAAGTTCAAATTACTTAAAACTGTATGATTTATTAAATTCTTATATTAATTATTTATATTCCGGCTAATTAGAATATGGACTAATGAAATAAATTTAGATTTTCTTTATACCTAAAATGTTTACAACCCGGGTATTTCTATGTTTAATGTGAGAGCCGCAGTATTAATAATAATGATTTTACTTGGTTCTGCTGCCTCTAATGCAGAAATTGTTAATAATTATGACGAACTAATAAAAACTTATAAAAATAGTTCGTCAGAATGTGAAATAGATTTAAATTCTGACTTGGATGCAGATGAAGTATTAGGTGTGCCTATGGGAAATAATGTTGTTATTCACGGGCATGATTATTCAATTTGCGGTCAGAATATTTTTTCAGGTATTGTAATTCAAGGTAATAAATCTTTGAATATGGATTCAATTGCTATTGATAGCTTTTATACGGATACAAACGGTTCTGTCCTTAAAAATGATAATAGCAGTGATATTTACATAACAAATGGAAAATTTTATTCTAATCGTGCCGAAATTGACGGAGGAGTTATATTTAATTCTTCAAATATAAGTTATTTGGAAGGTGACTTTTCTTCAAACATATCAGGTTCAAATGGCGGAGCCATATATAATGATAGGGAGGCTTATATAGGGACATTAGCCGGAAAATTTTCAAATAATATCTCGGAACGCAGTACGGGCGGTGCAATTTTTAATTTTGGTAATATTGATAAACTTTATGCCGATTTTACGGGTAATAGAGCGGAAAAAGGTAGTGGCGGTGCAATTGTTAACTTTGGTAATATTGGTGAAATTAAAGGCAAATATGAAAATAATTATGCTGGAAGCAGTGAATTTTTAATGTTTAATCATCCTTATTTCGATAATATAGATAAAAATAATACTGAAAACGCACCATATTTGATGGGCGGCGGCGGTGCAATTATGAATTACAGTATTATAGATAAATTATCGGGAACATTTTTAAATAATTCAACAAACGGGCTTGGCGGTGCTATTCGTAATTCTTACGGAATTATTAACATGGTGTCGGATGAAGAGGAAATTTACTTTAGCGGTAATACGGATGCAACCGGAAATAATGCCGTTTATAATGATGGCGGAACTATTAATATGACTGCAGGTGATTATGACATAACATTTAACGATAAAATTTCGGGAAGCAGTATTGGGATGGAGCCGAATATTAATATTAATCAAGATGGGGCAGGGAGTGGTATTATTAATTTTAATAATGAAATTTCCGATAATATAATTAATATGTAAGGCGGAAATGTTAAATTTGGCGAATATGGAGATTATGAAGGTAATTTGACTGATTCGTCCGAGCTAAATTATTACGGCGGTACAATCGATTTAAGAAGTGACTCTATAAGGAATACAAATTTAGGCAATTTAAAATTATTTAATAATTTAGATTTAAAATTAGACGGCAGTTTTGAAGATTTAATTATTGATACTATTACTGCTGATACATTTGAGTCAAACGGATTTAATATTGATATTTCCGATATAAAACTGTGGAGTATAACTGATAAAAGGAAATTTTCCGTATCACCTATAGGTGATAATATGGATGAACAGGTTAAAGAATTATTAAAAGATTCAATAATATATACGGCAGGAGATGTAATAAATTCTCCACTATACAGATACAATACGTCATATGACCCTGAAACTGGTTTAATAACATTTGAACGAATAGAAAATAATAAATTTAATCCGGCGGTATATGCTTCAGCTGTTGCTGCTCAGCTTGGGGGATATTTACAGCAGTTAAATACATATCATGATGTTTTTAGAAGGATGAATACATATATGCTTTTGCCTAAAAGCAAAAGATTAGCTTTAAAATATCAAAATAAATATGCTCAGTCGGCTAAAGAAGAGTTTTTACCGTATAACGAAAAATTATATTCCAATAAAAACGGATGGATAAGTCCATATTCAATATTTGAAAATGTTGGTTTGAAAAACGGGCCGAGTGTTTCAAACGTTGCTTATGGAACTTTTGGCGGTGTTGAGTCTGAAATAATGGAACTTCCTTATAATTGGGATTTAATTACCTGTGTATATTTAGGCTATAACGGTTCTCATCAGGCATATAACGGAGTAGGAATTAATCAAAACGGCGGAACTGCGGGTGTGCTTGGAATGGCGTATAAAGATAATTTTTTCTCCGGCTTAACTGTTAATGTCGGAATGAATGCTTGTGAAGCAAATACAATGTATGGAAATGAAAATTTCAATATGCTTTTATCAGGTATTGCTTCATTTTCCGGATATAATTTTGAATTTCAAGAAGGCCGATACATAATACAGCCTAATTATTTAATGTCGTATTCATTTATAGATACTTTTTCATATACTAATAATGCGGGTGTAAGAATAAATACAAGTCCTTTAAATGCAATACAGCTTGCTCCGGGTGTGCAATTTATAGGAAATTACGAAAACGGTTGGCAGCCTTATATCGGAGTAAACATGGTATGGAATATAATAGATAAAGCTCAGTTTAAGGCAAACGATGTATCACTTCCTTCTTTAAGTGTAAAGCCGTTTGTTATGTATGGGGCTGGAGTCAGGAAGCTTTGGGGTGAAAATTTTAGCGGATTTTTGCAAACTTACCTTACTCACGGCGGCAGAAATGGTGTGGGGATTCAGTTCGGTTTTAGATGGAAAATTTAATATATTTTAATTAATTTTTCATATTTTCATAATACATATCTTGTAAATTTTTAGGATAGTCTTTTATATATGTTATTTTTTTTGTACCGTCATAATTATTATTATAATGATTTTCAACTAATTCTTGATTATTTTTTATATATTCATCAATAAGTAAATGTTGTTTTTTTAAGACTTCATCTACATTATCTTTCGTTACAAAAACGGCAAATGAATCATCTTTCTCTTTTCCGTATATAATTTTTTTTATTTTATTTGATACAAAATCTCCATTCATATGATAAACATCTATAAATAAGTATTCTAAAGGCAAAGAAGTATAATAATTTACAAAAGACATATCCCAATATGGGGTAATATTAGTTATTTTCTTTTTAAAGTTTTCAATATTTTTATAGTAACCGCCTTTTACTGCATCCGAAAGGTATAAAGCATGAACGGGAGGAATAAAATATAGTGCTTGTAAATTATGTTCTTGAATTAAGTCATATATTTTTTGAAAAACATATACACTATCATTTTCACATATTGAATCGTAGTTCATTCTGCAAGAAGGAAATGATTCTATAGCATCTGTTTCTGCTTTTGTATCTGTACCTCCTTCATCTGTCTGCGTATTTTCTATCGCATTATTTAAAGAATTAATGCTACTGTCAAAAGAAAAATACAGCTTAATAAAATTATGAACCGGAAAAATAAAGTATAAAGCTTGTAAATTATATTCTTCAATTAAATTGTATATTTTTTTAAAAACAGATAAATTATTATATTCACTTATTGAATTGTAATTATTTTTAAATAAATGTAATGATTTTAATAAAACCTGATAACCTGCTGTATTTTTATTTCCTTTTTTACTTTCCATATTTTTTAAAAATTTATTTAAAGAATTAATAGTAGCATCTAAAGAAAAATACAATTTAATAAAATCTTGCAATGAGTTTGTGGGTTTTCTTGGAATTGTATAACCCTTAAAACAAGTAAAATAAGTATTAAATTCTAATGAAACATATATATTTTTTACTTCAGGGTGAAGTTTTAAAAAATAATTTAGTAAATCATATAATTCTATTGGCGCAATTCCTTGAGGATTAAGGCACATAATACTTTGTTCCTTCTCCACACCATCGTAAAATCTAATAGCGGAAGTTACAGAAGATCCTCCTATTACTACACTATCAAATTCCATTTCTTTCCCTGCATTTATTACCGTATATAATAAATCTCTTTGTGTTTCGTTAACATCCCTTTTTTTAACGTCAAAAGGCTTCATTTTTAAGTTAAATAATAAAATCGAAATACTAAATATTATAAAAATCAAAATAAAAATTATATTATTGCTTTTTTTCATAATTAGCAGCTACCTTAATTTAAAATCTTCTTTTTCATTTTAAAATAGACTTTTTATAATAGTAACATAAAATGAAAAGCAGGTATAGAAGTTTTATTTACATATAACAAGAGGCTTTGAGATTCCAATCATTCCCTTATAGATTTGATTTTCGTTTGATTCCTGCTTCCCGTATATAATTTATCTATTTTGTCGGCAGTAAATATTGAAATAACTGGAAGTATTCCGTAATATATTAAAGCGAATACCAATGTGGGTCTTATTACGTTTATTCCTTGTAAATATTTATCAAGTTTTGGGTCATTTTTATTTGCCTGCTTAAATTTATCAATAAATGATTTTGTATTCTTTTGAATCAGCTTATCGATTTTATATCCGCCTAAAACACTTACTGATGTTGTTATTATCTTATTGTAAATAAGAGGATTTTTTTTATCTTCTTTAATTTTTTTAGATGTTTTTGTTTTTATTACCGATGAAACGGCCAGCAGAATATCTGTTATGACGGTCATATTTCTTGTTATATTTTCTTCGTTAAAGCTGTGTTTGCTTATAATATTTTGAAAGTTTTCTGAGTTTAGTATTGTGCTTACTCCTTTTGTCGTAATATTGTTTAGCCCTTTAAAGCTTATTTTATTATTATAAAAAGGCTCAAATACGGGAGCGTAGTTATCGGGAGAAGTATAAAATTTTTTCCCTTTATTATTTTTTTCAGGGAATAATTTATTCATTATAAACGGAATTAAAGATACCGCAATAACGGATTTTGGTATTGCGGTTATAAGTTGAGGTATGTTTTTAATTAACTGCCAAGCAAATTTATAGTTCTTAGATTCTAAAAGTGATTTCCCTTTTTCGGTAAAGTTTTTAATTGTTTTTGCGTTCAAGAATTTTTCAGGATTTTTATTAATATTATTAATTGCATTTTCCATAGGGAGTGCAACAAGCTCTGTTATTGCGAATTTTATAAGTCCTGAGGAAACGGAGTCGGCTATGGCATATTTTTTATTTTCTTTATCCGTTTTAGGTGTGAGTGAGATTGCAATAGGTCTGATAACTGATGACATAAGTAGTGTAGTACCTGCAATAAAGCTTGCGGGATGATTTGAAACGGTTTCCAAACTTTTGAGAAGCAGTTTGTTGTTTAAGCCTCCGTTAAAATTTATTTTGTTATCGACTTTTGTTATTCTCATGGTTAAATTTCTTATTTAAATTATAATTAAAAAATGAAATTCATTGATTATATAAAATCAGAAATAAAATTTTTTAACACATATGAAAGAATATTTTATCCGATAATAATATTTGCTGTTATTATAATTTCAATTTTGACCAAAGATAGTAAAATTGCATTAATTTCGGCTATATGCGGAATAACTTATACTCTTTTTGCGGGTAAAGGTAAGATTTATTGTTATTATATCGGACTTTCAGGCACTTTCTTATATTGTTTAATAGCATATAAAAACGGTTTTTACGGTAATATGGCTTTATATGGATTGTATTTTTTCCCTATGCAAATTATAGGTATATTCAACTGGAAAAAGCATATAAATAAGGAAAAAAATGAAATTTTTAAAATAAGATTAAGCAATAAAGAAAGAATAATATATTTTATTATTACTTTTGTTGTAACCGTTGTAATATATGAAATTTTACATTCGACAGGCGGAAAAACCCCTGTTATGGATTCGTTAATTACCGGATTTTCAATTCTCGGACAATATTTAACCGTAAAAAGGTGTATTGAACAATGGTATATATGGTCTATAGTTAATTTTATTTCTGTAATTATGTGGTTAATTGTATGCTTAAACGGTGCTAATTACATGGCAACATTAATAATGTGGGTGATTTACTTTATTTTGGGAATTTATTTTTATTTTAAGTGGAAAAAAGAGTTAGTTATAGTTAATCAAAAGGTTAACAATTTGAATAATAATACTCTTTAAATAAAGTCTTATAAATATTCACTGCATATTCAATGCTTTTTAATCCTTCGGCATTTTGAACCAGTGGATTTCTGCTATAAAGAAAATCGTAGTAACTTAATTTATAATTTGCGAAACAAGCTAAATCAATCCAAGTATTATTAATAATATCATTGTCTTTTAAATCAGGAATATTTTCTTTATAATATGGAATATAATTTATCAAGGTTTTAATAAAATTTTTTCTTCCGTAATATTTACAATAGTTTTCCCTTGGTTCATAATTGGTTGGGTTTTTAATAACTTTATGAATAGTATCGGCTAAACATTCAGGCGAAAAAACCGAAACTGTTTCACCGCTATTTTCTCTAAATATAGGGAAATTACCTCTTGAATATTGATTATACTGCTTAAATACCACTATAGGAGTATTGCAAGCCATAGCTTCAAATATGGAACGATTTTTACCTTCAAATAAAGAACATAGAACACAGCATTTTGAATTTGCATATAAATGAATTAAATCTTTATATTCAGCCCAGGGAATGAAATTCATATATTTTATACTATCACCGAGAATTTCGCTAATACTGTTGAAAATTTTAACATTATCAGGATTAGTACAATTTGAAAAATTTAAGTTTCCGTTTGTATCTTTTTTAATTTCGTTGCTACCGAGGACAAAGGTAATACGTAAAGGTTCTTTATATTTATGTTCATAAATTTTTGCGGCTTTTGCCAGTATAGTTAAATTTTTTACCGGATAAAGTGTTGAAACACAAATAACATCAATGTTTCTTTTTGGACTAATAGACGGGACAAATAAGTTTTCATTAGTAAAATCTACATCTTGCAAAGGAATAAATGTAATATCTTTTTTCTCTTTATATTTCTCTTTATAATAATTTTCTCTCTGTTTATTTTCATAACAAGCCAAGTAAAAATCAGCATTTTTTGTCCAAGGATAAGATGACCACATGCTTATAGCTCCGCAAAAAAAGATATTTTTTAGCTGAGGGTATAATTCAAGTATTACATCAAGTCCTTGAGAATAAAATGCACCTTTAATAAATTTATTTTTATATTTAAAAGGTGGTATAAGTACAATAAATTTTAACAAGTGAAAATTATTTGGTTCATCGTTTAAAATTTCTAATGTAAAACGTTCAATGTCATCCCAGATTTCTTGGATGGGTTTATTAATATCTGGATTTTCAAAATATTCAACAGGATATTTGCCTCTCATAAAGTAATATTATCATAAATTTAACTATTGGGAAATTAATATAAAAGTATGATATATAAAAAAAAATAATATTATAGAATTGTAAAAAAGGAGGTATTATGTCGGAAGTATTAAGTTTGCATAATATTTTTTGGAATATTGCAATTTTTTCAACAGCATTATTTATAATAAAAATGATACTTTTTTCATTTATAGATACAGGTGCAGAGGTAGATGCAGATTTTACTTCAATTACGGATACGGATATTTCATTTAATTTTCTGTCCTTGCAAACTATTTTGGCATTTTTGATGGGATTTGGATGGATTGGATTTTTATTGATAGACAAATATCACTATTCTTCCAAGATTGCATTTGCGGCGGCTATTGTTGTCGGTTTGGCGCTTATGTTTTTTTCCGCATATTTAATGTTTTGCATAAGAAAACTTGATAAAAAGATTGTATATGATTATACAACACTAATCGGAAAAGAAGGCAAAGCGTACATAAATATTCCGGCAAAAAAAGAAGGTCAAATTGAAATTGATTTTAACAGCAAACTATCAATGTTAGACGCTATAAATAGTGATGATGAATTAATAGAGTCCTTTTCTGCCGTTAAAGTTATTAAAGTAGAAAATAATAAAATATATATAACAAAGAATATTGAATAAATAAGAAAGGAGTAAAAGATGAGTGCGGGGCAAATGATAGTTATTTTAATTGTTTTAGTATTTATTGCCAGTGTTATCTTTGTTGCTAACAGATATAAGAGATGTCCGTCAAACAAGATTATTGTTGTATACGGTAAAACCGGAGGAAATAAGACGGCAAAATGTGTACACGGCGGAGGTACATTTATATTCCCGTTGGTTCAAGATTACGGAGTATTATCATTAGAGCCGATGACAACAGATATTGATTTAAGAGGTGCATTATCAAAGGGGAATATCAGGGTAGCCGTTCCTGCAACATTCACTTTCGGTATTTCTACAAAAGAAAACATAATGATAAATGCGGCAGAACGTCTTTTGGGATTAAGCAAACAGGATATTATAACTCAAGCAAGCGATATTATTCTTGGTCAGTTACGTCTTTCAATAGCTACATTAACTATTGAAGAAATCAATCAGGACAGAGAAAAATTTCTTGAACAAATTAACAGCAACGTAAATACAGAGTTAAACAAAATCGGATTGGAAATCATAAACGTAAACATTAAAGATATTACCGATGAATCGGGATATATTGATGCGATAGGTAAAAAAGCGGCAGCTGAAGCAATAAACAAAGCGAAAGTTGAAGTAGCACAGCAGGAAAAATTAGGTGCTGTTGGTGAAGCTGAAGCTAATAAAGAAAAAGAAGTACAAGTTGCTGAACAAACAGCTCAAACTTTAATTGGTAAAACAAATGCAGAAAAAGAACAGCGTGTTCAAACTGCAAATATCAATTCAACGGCAGTTATAGGAGAAGCTGAAGCTAATAAGGTAAAAGAAGTGCAAGTAGCTGAGCAAATAGCACAAACTCAAATTGGTAAAACAAATGCACAAAAAGAACAGCGTATAAAAACAGCTATGCTGGAAGCTGAAGCGGTTGAAGGTGAAAACAAAGCAAAAGCTGAAATTGCTGATTATAATGCAACTCTTGCCGTTAAGCAGGCAGAAGCATTGAAACTTGGTGAAGTCGCTAAGGCAAATGCTCAGCGTGATGTTTTAATGGCTCAAAAAGAGCAGGAAGAAGCTAAATTAAAGAAAGAAGAACTTGCAAGACAAGAAGTAGAAAAATTAAAAATTCAGGTTGAAGCTGATGCAGAAGCTGAAAGACAAAGAAGAATTGCACTTGGTGAAGCTGACGCTATAAAAGCTAAATATTTTGCTGAAGCTGAAGGTGTTAAGGCGGTTCTTGAAGCTAAAGCTAAAGGTTATGAAGAACTCGTTAAAATTTCTAACAATAAACCTGAAATTGCTACAAGCTTCTTAATGATTGAAAAAATTGAAAGCATTGTATCTCAACAGGTTGAAGCAATTAAGAATATTAAATTTGACAAAATCACTGTATGGGACGGCGGAACGGGGTCTGATAAAGGTTCTACAACTGCTAATTTCATGCGTGATTTAATTAAGGCTCTGCCTGCTATGCACGATTTAGCTAATCAAGCAGGAATTGAACTTCCGCAAATATTGGGGAAAGTTGGTTCCGATGAAAAAGAAGAAGTTCGGGAAAAACTTCACGATAAGCCAACAAAAACAATAAAAGGCGAAACACCTTAAAAAACGAGAATGACTAATTCTATAAACTTAAAAGCGGTATTCATTAATGAATACCGCTTTTGATTACGATATTTGACTTAAATTCTGATTTAAGTACGATTTAAGCTGACTTGTTGAAATCCCCGGAGTTCGGGGAAGATATATAACTTCACAATAATCTTTTAAAAAATCAAATTTGCCTTCCCAGTCATCACCCATTACAAAAATATCAATCTGATATTTTTGTATATCACTGATTTTTTGCTCCCAATTATTCTCAGGGATAATTAAGTCAACATATCTGCAAGCTTCTAATATGATTTTTCTTTGTTCATAGTTATAATAAGATGTTTTATTCTTAGCCGTATTAAATTCGTCGCTGGATAGTGCTACAATTAAATAATCACCTAATAATTTTGCTCTTTTTAATAAATTTATATGTCCGTAGTGAAGAATATCATATGTTCCATAGGTAATTACCTTTTTCATCTTCCTTAAACCTTTTAATTCTTTGTTAATTCCCTAATAATAGTAATAAATATTACTTTAACATACTAATATTAGCATAATTTACTATAAGATGTGAATATAAATAGTAATATAAATTATTCTTTTTTGAAATTCCTCTTTATATCATAAATAAGAGAGGGAAGTATATGAAATCTTTAAAACAGAAATTAGGTGCAAGAATACAAGAAATAAGAAAAAGTAAACATATAACTCAAGAAATTCTTGCGGAAAAGATTGATATTGATAAACCTAATTTAAGTAATATTGAATGCGGAAAGAGATTTATGACTGCTGAAACATTAGAAAAGATTGCCTGCGCCCTTGATGTTGAAGAAAAAGAATTATTTGATTTTGGTCATATCCTTTGCAGGGAAGAACTTATAAATTCTTTAATTAATATAATCAATCATACATCCGATAACGAATTAAAGTATATATATAAAATAGTTACCTCTCTGAAGTATTTGAAATTATGAACGATTGATTACAAAACTAAATATTTGCCAAAATCGGGATTGAAGCCTGCATAAAAATGAGTTATAATAAATATGTATGGATGGAGTGGAAACATTAGTATGATGAATGTTGCAGGTTTTTTAGGCACGCAAAATTATAATAAACAGCAAAAACAAGGCATAATTAATCAACGCTATAACGAAGTTTATAAGCATGAATTAGCCCATAAAAATGCTGCCGGAAGTTTAGGCGGGCCTATTGTTATTGAAAAAGATTCATCAGGTATCCCCATTGGCGGGCATGTTAATATTAAAATGCCGGTTTTAGATAAGAAAAATCCCGATAAAACAATATCTCATGCAGATACGGTAATAAAAGCAGCATTGGCTCCTGATAATCCTTCGGGGCAAGATTATAAAGTTGCGGCTGAAGCAAGGGCTGTAAAGTCTGAAGCTCAAAATTATAAGTCAAAATCTCAGGGGCAAAAGCTTAATTTGATTGCTTAAAATCTTTTGCTTGCCATTTTTTTTATTTTCTGTATAATAATAATTGTAAATATCAGTTAATTATAAGGGTTGTTACTGCTAAATATTCAATTTATGTTGTATATTTTTTTGCAGAGTTGATAAAGAGATTTCATGACTGTTTGTAATTTTAATTTCAAGTATTTAAAAGATAATTCTACGCCGGGAAGCTGGAGAAGAGGCTATGAATACCACCAAAAAGAGCAAGTGGCTTCTTTTGAGGCGGGTAAAACAGGTGTTAAAGCCAAAGTAAAAGGGAATTTTAAATCATTCTACGATGTGGAATTAAAATTTAAAAAAAACGGGGTTGAACCTGCGTGTTCATGCCCGTTAAAGGAAAAATGGTGCAAGCACTCTATTGCTGTTGCCTTAAAAGCAATAGATGAAAATATATATGATGAGTTTTTACAAAGAAGATTTAAAATTGAACCTGACTATTCCGATACGGATACTCAGATGAATGAAAATCCAAAAGGTGGTTATATATTCCATTTTAACCCTAAAAGGAGGCAAAATTTCTTTTCTATACTGGTTATGGATAGAAACACTGGGAAAGTCATAAGAGATATAGAGGCTTTGTTAAAAGCGGTAATAGCAGCACAAAAAGCTGATGAAAATTTTGAATTAAATAATTCTCAAAAAGTAGAACTGGCTATATTTCAGCTGTTAATGAAAAATTCAAGACTTGATAAAAAAGCAGGGTGGTACGATATACCAATAGCAAAATTTGACGGTTTCTTTCAACTTCTATCCAAAGCGGATGACGTAATTGACGGTAAATCAAAAAACAAACTGCTTTTCTGTAATGATGAATGGAAATTATCGATGTCTGTTAATTTTTCAATGGTGGGTAATGTTCTTTTATCATTATATTGGCAAAGACCCGATAAAGATGACATTATCCCGTTTGAAGAGGTAAGATATTTTTCACGCCAATTAAAATGGGGCAGATATAAAAATAAAATATTCCCGATAAATGTAACACTGTCTGCACTGCCTCAAAACCTTATTAAATCAACATTTACGGATGTTAAAGATGCGGACGGCGCAAAATTTTTATATGAAGAATTGCCGAAATTAAGAGAGTTAATTCCTTGTGAAGTGTCAGAAATAATTGATAAACTGACTCTTGAACAAAAACCGCCGTTAAATGTTGTTACAATGGGCTTAGACTATGACGGAGCATTGAAAGCGGAATTAGAATTTGATTATGACGGAACAAGAGTTGCATATTCAAAATCTGCTTCAAAAAGTCCTTATGTTACAATAAAAAAACCAAAAGAAGATTTACTATACTGGGTAAAACGAAATATTGCACATGAAGAGCGTGCATATCAAATGCTTTTAGCGTGTAAATTTGCACCTATGCAGACAAATAATCTTGCCATAGAAAAAGAAAATGCCATTGATTTTTATAATTATTATTTAAAGCAGGCAGGTGACGGCTGGAAATTTGAAGAAAAAGATGATATGTCTTTCTTTAAATTATCGCCTAAACCTTTTGAAATGATTGCTGATATTGATTTTGCGGAAAATACTACGGACAGCTTTGAAGTTAATCTTTATGGTAAGGTCGGAGATGAAGAAATATCCTTTGATGAGATATATAATCTTATAGTTGAGGGCGATAAATACCTGAGAGTTAAAAATTACGGTTTTGTTGAAGTGCCTGGTCAGGATATATTCTCTATTTTAAAGTCTTTTAATACTTTCGAGGTTTATAAAAACGAAGATAATAAATACATAGTAAAAACTTTTAGAGCCGGATTAATATCAGAAATGCAGAATTTAGGCTTTAAACTGAAAATGAGCCGTAAATTTTCAATGTTTTGGAAGCAAATATCAACGTTTTCAACAATGGATAATGCGCCTTTACCAAAAGGAGTTAATGCAGAATTAAGAGAATATCAATATAAAGGATTCAGCTGGCTTTGGTTTTTATATAAATACGGACTTAACGGAATTTTGGCTGATGATATGGGGCTTGGTAAAACACTTCAAGCATTAACACTGCTTCAAAAAGCCAAAGAAAAAGATAAAAAAGCACCAAATCTTGTAATTTGTCCCACATCAGTAGTCTTTAACTGGGAGAACGAGGTTCAAAAGTTTATACCAACATTAAAATGTCTTAAATTAAGCGGTATAGACAGAAAAGAAAGATTTCAGGATATACCTAAAAATGATATTGTCATTACAAGTTATGCACTTATAAGACGTGATATAGACAAATTAAAAAAATATGAGTTCAGGTATATTATTCTTGATGAATCGCAAAATATAAAAAATCCCGAATCAATTACGGCAAAATCGGTAAAAATGCTAAACGGAAAGCATAAATTAGCTCTTTCAGGTACACCGATAGAAAATAAACTTGAAGAGTTATGGTCTGTATTTGACTTTTTAATGCCGGGATTTCTGCTTAATTTATCGGAATTTAATTACAGATACGTTACACCGATTGTTGACAGAGGTGAAAAAATTGTAGAAAAACGTTTAAAATCGCAGATTTATCCGTTTATCCTAAGAAGAATGAAACGTGATGTTGCAAAAGATTTGCCGGATAAGGTAGAAAATATTGCATACTGTGAACTTACACCGGAGCAAAAAGACTTCTATCTTGAAGTTCTTGATTCAACAAAAGAAGAATTATTTAAATCTATTGCTGAAAACGGACTTGAAAAGAGCCGAATGAGTATATTCTCGGCATTGTTAAGACTCCGCCAGATATGCTGTCACCCCAGACTCTATGATAAAAATGATAAAAAAGGAATTGAAACTTCCGGTAAATTTGAACAGCTGAAATCAATGCTTGAAGAAATTATTGCAGAAGGACACAGAATATTATTATTCTCTCAATTTGTTGATATGCTTGATATTATTAAGGAATGGCTGACAAAAGAAGGTATAAAACACGAATATCTGACAGGTTCAACAAAGAACAGGCAGGAGGTTGTTGAAAGATTTAATACAGATGAAACAATCCCGATATTCTTAGTCAGCTTAAAAGCCGGCGGAACAGGTTTGAACTTAACGGGGGCTGACTATGTTATACATTATGACCCGTGGTGGAATCCTGCCGTTGAAGATCAGGCTACGGATAGAGCTTACCGTATCGGACAGACAAAGAAAGTCTTTGTTTACCGCTTAATTACAAAGAATACCGTTGAAGAAAAAATCCAAAAATTAAAGCAGGATAAGAGAAATCTTGTAGATTCGGTAATTTCTGTTGACAGAAATATTGGTAAAACACTGTCTTATGAGGACTTACAGGACATTTTCTCCATAGATTAATTTCTTGAATTTAGATTTAGTTCATTGATTTTATTATTCTGAATAATACATCTAAATCAGCATTTGAAATATTATCGAGGCTGTTAATAATGTAATTTTTCTTATATTTGACATCATATTTAAGGTGTTCAAATTCAAATAAGTCTGGCAGAGAAACGTTAAGTGCTTTTGCAATTTCTAAAAGAGATTTTGAAGGAAAGGAGTCGCCGTTTTCTATATGGCTGATACTTCTTGAGTCAATACCAACAAGTTCTGATAATTGGTCTTGACTAAGATTTCTTTCTTTTCTTAGTTCTTTTATTCTTTTTCCAAGTAATTTTTTAATATCTTTCATAATAGAAAAATAAAACATTTTTCTATAAAATATAACTAATTAAATTGGTAAATAAATTGATAATTTGACAAAATAATGATAAAATTCTATTTAAAAATAGAAATAATAATAATAATGACCAAATTTATGTTTAAAGTATCAAGCAAATATTACGACTCATTACTTTCAGAATTTAAAAAAGAAAAAGAAATAAAAATAAAAATAGTAAAAAGCCAAAGAGAACTTTTACTTGAACTTGCAAGCGGAAAAACATTAACTGAAATCGCTGAAAAACTAAATAAAACGCCAAACAACATTAAAAAACGTACATTGAATCTTTATAAAAAATTCAATATTCACAGTCGTAAAGAGCTAATATTAAAAGCTATTAAGCAAAATATTATTTCTTGCAAAAATATTACCCGAAAATGCAGAAAAAGGTTTTTAACTAAATCAAACAATGTTTGTACTATAAATAATATTAAACAACCAAAAACATTTAATCTAACCGAGCGAGAATACAATTTTTTATTATTACTCTCAAAAGGTTATACACGTAAACAAATTATGGAAGAACTAAGAATAACAAATATGCATGCTTGCAACTACCATTATTATTGTATGCTAGATAAATTAAATGCAAAAAACGCAGTACAAGCTATTGTAACAGCAATAAAATACGGAATATTAAAAATTTAAAATATTACCCTTTTTTTAAATTTTTTAGATGACAGAAATATGTGTTTTAATTGTATTTCAGCCGATAATAATTTAATAAAACTCAATCTAAAATTGTCTCAAAAAATAACAAGTTTAATTTGTAATTATACAAATACAAATTGTTAGATAACAAAACCAAAATATTATACTCTATTGTTATGAGTGTGTTTCTAAAAAGTTTTGGAAAAAAATTAAAAGGTTATAGAATCTGTAATGGTTTAAGCCAAGAAAAACTTGCGGAATTATCTGAAGTTTCAACTAACACTATAAGTATGTTAGAAAATGGGAAAACTTTTATCAAATATAAAAATTTGTGTTCTATATGTAAAGTTTTAAAAATTCAAGAAATTGATTTATTTAGTTTTTCTATGCCAAAAAGTCAAAATAATTCAATTATAAATCAAATTATTACAAAAATTAAATCACTTGAACCAAACAAGCAAAAACAAATATTAGAAATTATTGAAACTTTTGAAAAGTACTAGACTTTTTTATCACTAAAATTCTTTTAATAATTTATTGCAATTTTTTTGAATTATAGACAAAATATCTTTTCCGATTTTATTTTCAAAACTCTTTATTACATCGTCCGCAATATCAGGAAGAATTTTACACTGATTTTTTATAATTTTTTTTAGCTGTGTAAAACTTATATCCGTTTCTTTTGCCAGTTTCTCAAAATGTCTTAATAAAATTTCATTATGATTATAATGCCCGCCAATTTTCATCGCCATTTTGTCGGATAATTCAGGATAAACTTCAGAACATAAAATATCATATGCCGGTGCAAGTTTTATTTCTCCGTTGCCATAATGCATAATTGAGAAATTCTTTCCATGCGCATCATTATTTCCTATTAAATAATTAAAAATTATTAATTGAATAAATTGATTAATTGCAACCGCAGGTTGAGAGGTGGCTCTTAAAATTTCAAAACATCTTTTAAAATCAACTCCGCCTTCTGATTGGTATTTATATGCACTCATTATATTTGAAGCTTGACAAAAATCTTCCTGATGAATTCTTTTTATCTTTTTATCAGTTATTTCTCTGTCATATCTTTGAATTAATAAATATTTTGTTTCATTTGCATAACCGATTTTTATCTCAGGAACATTTATTCCTGTTTTTTCCGCTGTTTTTATACAAATAAATTCGTTCTCAATTGTTTCCTTAAACCCCTTGATTGCAGGCTTTAAAATATGGCTTGTCGGAACATTATCATTAGGAATCCCTATTTTTCCGCCGACAACAATTACGGATGTTTTATCCTGCGCTCCGGCTAAAGATAACCTCATGCCCTCTATCCCTGTTGCTAAAGGTTTTTTTGGAAGTTCATGAATAAGTTTTTCAAGTTTATCTTCTGATAATGGCTTGTAATCAATTTCATAACTTGCCTGCAAGTATTTTAAATGAATTTTTTCATCATTACTATCAAAAAAAGAAACAGCTCCGGCACAATCATAACCTATTGCGCTCAAAAGTGAAAAATCATTTTTAGGGCTTATTCCATATTTCTTTCCTATTGCAATTCTTGTATTTTCGCTTTCGGGTAAAAGTCCGTTAAAAAAACCTCGGCATTGTTTGTTATCAAAAGGTGCTTTTTGCCTTGGTAAACTTAATGATAATATTCTGTCCGCTTTATCCGAGTACTGAAAATTTACTCCGCCGCTGCCGTCTTTTTCCAAGACTCCTATGTGTTTATCATTTAAAAATACATTTAAAGAATTACTCAATATTTACCTCTTGATTTTTTCATTAGGAGATTTTACATCAATTATAATTCCTAATGCACGGCAAACATTTATAACTTTTCCAATTTGTGCCGTATCTTTACCATTTTCTAAGTTAACAATAAATCTTACTCCAACATTAGCAGCAATCGCTAAATCTGCTTGGTTTAGGTGTTGTGCTTTGCGGATATTTTTAATATATGCTCCTAAATTTTTAGTATCTGTTATGTCCATTTTTTTACCTATCGGTAAAATTTTACTGTATTTTTACAAAAAAATCAATTTTTTTACCGCTCGGTAAAAATATCTGAAAAATTAATAAGTTTTTTTGTAAAATTTACCGAGCGGTAAATTTCGTCGCTTTAAAATATTATCAAAACAATCGGATAATAATTTTTTTTATTTTTCGCTTATAATTGATTTATAGTATATAAAAAAAGGGAAACATTATGACAAAAAGAGTTTTGCTTTGTATTATGGATGGATGGGGCATTAGTAAAGACAGCCCTAAAGATGCAACAAAAGTTGCACAGACTCCTAATTTAGATAAATTTTATAAGACCGAGCCAAATATTCAAATATTTGCTGACGGCGAACACGTTGGACTTCCCGACGGTCAAATGGGAAATTCCGAAGTAGGACACTTAAATATAGGTGCAGGCAGGATTGTTTACCAAGAATTAACTAA
>CANROV010000004.1 GCA_947632315.1 Candidatus Gastranaerophilales bacterium | reverse complement strand
CTGACTTACGGCAAATTCAAAACGAATAGTACCTGCTTCGGCATTTTCAGGTTTTGTTGCTCCCATCATTCTTCTTGATTCGGCAATAACATTTGGCCCTTCAACAACCATGGCAACAATTGGCCCTGAAGTTATATAATTTATAAGTCTTTGATAAAACGGTTTACCCTTATGTTCCGCATAATGTTTTTCGGCATGTTCCAATGTAGGCAGTAAAAGCTTTAGTCCTATAATTTTATAGCCTTTTTCTTCAAACCGTGTAATAATTCTTCCGATTAAATTTCTTTTAACTCCATCAGGCTTTATAGCTATAAAAGTTCTTTCTGCCATATTATTCCCCCTTTTCCCGATATTATCCTTATTATTAGAACATAAAAATGCTTTTTTTTCAATTGTGTTGTTATATATAGTTTATCTGTTATAATAAATTATTATCAGGTTAATTTTATGGATATTCAAAATATATACACATATATTGATAGTGGTGATTTCTTAAAAGCCAAAGAATTAATTGTCTTAAGTTTGGAACAAGACTCTGAAAGTATTGAATTACACAGACTTTTAGGTTTATGCAATATAAATTTAAATTTATACGACGAAGCTTTTGAAAATTTTAATTATTTAGTTAACAAAAACAGCGATGATGCACTTAGTCTGTTTTATCTTGCAACAATTTATATTTCAAAAAATGAATATGATGAGGCTGAAAAACTCTTAAACAAAGTTATTGAACTTCGAGAAGACTATATTGACGCATATAAGAGTCTTGTTGTTGTTTACTCAAAACAAAAAAATTATGAACGTCTCAAACAAATTGAAGAAAAAATGATTTCTATTAATCCGGAAGATGTTCAGATATATGAAGTCCTGTCAGGTGCAGCTTTTGAAATGTCAGATTTTACTAAAGCGATTGATTATCTTCAAAAAGCACTTGAATATTCTGATGATAAATTTAAATATTACTCTAAAATAGGATATATATATTTCAAAATAAATGATAGTGAACACGCTATTGAATATTACAATAAAGCTTTGGAAATCTCGCCTAAAGATACAGGTATCCTATATAATATAGGACTTTCCTTCTTCTCAAAGGAAGACTATAAATCAGCTTTTAAATACCTAAAAAAGGCATACGATATTAGTAATGATATTACATACCTAAATATATATTCAACTGCAGCATTGAAATGTGGTGAATTCGAAACTGCGGTAGAGTTATTTAGTAAATTATGCAGTGAATATCCCGATAAAGAGAATTACAGATACAATCTTGCCTGCGCATATGACGGACTTGGGAAACTTGATAAAGCTATTGAAATTATTGATAAATTATTAACCTTTAATTTAAATTCAATACATTTAAAACTTCACCTCGCTTCGTTATATTCAAGGACTAATCAATTAGAAGCTGCACGTATATTATATTTTGACGTTATTCAATCAGGATTTACAACACCTCAAATTTTATACGAGTATGCTGTTTTGTGTGCAAAAACAAATGAAACTGATAAAGCGGAAGAAATATTAAAACAAATTATAGAAATGGCACCGGATTTTGCGTTTGCCTACAAAGATTTAGGAATAATTTATCTTTCAAGAAAATTCTTTGATAAAGCGGATATATATTTTAAAAATGCATATAAAATAGCACCTGACAATATTTATGTTCTGTTTGAATTAGGTAATTACTATCACGTAATGTCAGATTTTACAAACGCAAAAAAATATTATAATAAGCTTTTAAAACAAGAAAATATTCCTGTATATATGATAGCAAGAATAGCTATTAATTATATGTCAATGAACAATATAAAAGAAGCAAAAAAGCTTTTATTAAAAGCTATTGAAACAGAGCCTCAAAATGTTCAAGTTTTATATAATTTAGGTCAAATTTATTATTTTGAAAAAAATTATGAAAATGCAAAACAACTTTTGGAAGATGCATATACTTTAAACCCTGATATGAATATTACTAATGCTTTAGCAAAAACTTATATGGAAATGGAAGAATATAATCAAGCTTATACTTTATTTTCTTTAATTCGGTTATCCATTCCTTCCGCTATTGATGCAATTTATAACCTGGCTAAATGCAAATACTTCCAAAAAGATTATGAACATGCTAAAGAACATATTGAAGAAATTTTAAATATTTTACCGGAACACGAAGAAGCTTTAGAATTAAAATTAAAGATAGAAGATGAGGAAAAAAATGAAAAGGCATAATATAATTTTTGAATTTTTTAAATTTATTTGGAGTAAAAAAGTTTACTGGATTGTTCCGGTCATAGTATTTCTATTGCTTTTAATATTAGTTATATCTATAGGAACATCGCCTGTATCACCTTTTATTTATACAATAATATAGGGAATAATCTATGAGAAAAATATGCCTGATTATTTTTATAATAATGGTTGTATTATTTTTAATAGTATTATTACTGCAAAAATTATTTGCCCCGCAAATAGAACCATACCCTTATACAATATTATAGGAAATATTTTATGAAAATAAACGAATATACAAAATTTGCAATAACATTAATGATATTGCCCTGGATTCCTGCATTTATACTGTATAGACATTCTATGCTTAAGCTGGGATTAATAATAATAGGAATATTTTTGATATTATCTTTTATCTGCTTTGTATCCAAGAAATTTGCAAAAATCTTTAAAGACATATTAACAAAAGCAGGAAATTTTTTCGGAAAATATATTGCTATAATAATATTATTTATAGGATATATATTTGTAGTAATTCCAACGGGACTTTTGATGAAACTTGTAAAAAGAGACAGGCTTATATTAACAAAGCCTGAAGTTAATTCTTATTGGAAAAAGAATGAAAATAATGAAACTAATTACGAATATCAATTTTAGGCGGAAACAATGACATATTTATTAGGAATAAGTGCATATTACCATGACAGTGCGGCAGCAATAATAAAAGACGGGGAAATAATAGCAGCTGCACAGGAAGAAAGATTTACAAGAATCAAGCAGGATAGCGAATATCCTATTAATGCCGTTAATTATTGCTTAAAAGAAGCGGGGATTGAACCTGAAGAATTAGACGGAGTAGTATATTATGAAAAGCCGTTCATAAAATTTGAAAGAATACTTGAAACAGCAATGGCATTTGTTCCTATGAGCATGAAAAGCTTTATGAACGCCATGCCTGTATGGATGAACAAAAAATTATTTATTCCGGGTCAAATAGATAAACATTTTGAAAAAAGGCTAAAATGTCCTATATATTTTACAACACATCACGAATCACACTGTGCAAGTGCGTTTTTCCCTTCTCCGTTTGAAGAAGCTGCAATTCTTTGTTTGGATGGTGTCGGGGAGTGGGACACTACGACCTGGGGAATAGGGAAAGGGAATAAAGTTGAAATAAAAGAGAAAATAGAATTTCCTCATTCTTTAGGATTATTATACAGTACTTTTACGGGATTTTTAGGATTCAAGGTTAATTCCGGTGAATATAAAGTAATGGGATTAGCACCGTATGGAGAACCTATTTACAAAGATTTAATACTTGAAAAGCTAATTGATGTAAAAGAAGATGGTTCATTTTGGCTCAATCAGGAGTATTTTGGGTATTGCACAACTGATTACATGTATAACAAAAAGTTTGAAGAATTATTTAACCGCCCGCCCAGAAAACCTGAAAGCGCACTAACTCAAAATGATATGGATATAGCAGCAAGTATTCAGGCAGTCACGGAAGAAATAATTTTAAAACTGGCAAATTATGTTTATAAACAAACAGGTTTAAAGAACTTATGTTTAGCCGGCGGAGTAGCATTAAATTGTGTATCTAATGGGAATATATTAAAGAACGGGCCGTTTGATAATATTTGGATACAGCCTGCGTCAGGTGATGCAGGCGGTGCATTAGGTGCTGTACTTGCTGTTTATTATATGGGATTAAATAATGAGCGTAAAGTCAATCCTGATGATTCGCAATTTGGAAGCTTATTAGGGCCAAAATATTCTGACGAAGAAATTTTGGAAACTCTAAACAAATATGGTGCTAAATATACAAAATACAATACTGATGAAGAAACAGCCGTTATAATAGCTAAATATATTTCAGAAGGTAAAAGCATTGGTCATTTTGCGGGAAGAATGGAATATGGGCCAAGAGCATTAGGAAACAGAAGCATATTAGCAGACCCAAGAAACAGAGAAATGCAAAGAAATCTTAATTTAGCAATAAAAAAACGTGAATCATTCAGACCATTTGCACCAAGCTGTTTAGAAGAAGATGTTGAAAATTATTTTGCAATAAAACCGGGGAAAAAATCACCTTATATGCTTTTAACTCAGTCTGTTTCGGATAAAATAAAAACCGAACTTACCGATGAAGAAAAAGAATATAAAGGGATAGATAAATTAAAAGCATATCGTTCAACTTTGCCTGCCATAACTCACGTTAATTACTCCGCTCGTATTCAAACAGTATCAAAAAAAGTTAATCCAAGATATTGGAATATAATTAATGAGTTCAAAAAAATGACGGCATGTTCAGTTGTAGTAAATACTTCTTTTAATATAAGAGGCGAACCAATAGTAAATACGCCTGAAAATGCATATAAATGTTTTATGTATACCGATTTAGACGTGCTAGTCTTAGAGAACTTTGTTCTGTTAAAAGAAGAACAAAATTCTTTAACCGGTAAAGAAGAATATCAAAACCAATTCAAATTAGATTAATGAATATTCTCATTTATTGCTTCCATATATACTGAACAACTATTTTTATCAAGTTCATTAAGCTGGAGCGATAAAGCTTTTTCTATATCAGGTTTTGCATTAACAAAATCATTCATATTAATATATAATCCGCCTCTCAATAAGTAATAATGACCTATGGATGGCGCTAATTTTATTGCATTATTAATAGTATTTACAGCCAGTTTATATTCTTTCATTTTCGATAAAATATCAGTTTTTAAATCATAAAGAGTATAATCAGCAGGATTGCTTAATATAAACTTATTTATTAATGAAATTGCCTGAAAAGGATTATTTATTTGATAATACATATTTGCATAATTATCTAAAAATTGTCTTTGATAAATATCATAACTAAATACTTTTAAAACTTCCACATAATCTTCATCGGATAAATAACCTTTAAGAAGATAATAGGCTTTTTCAAAATCAAGTTTATATCCTTCATCATTTAATAATTTTTTAATTTCTCCGAGTTCTAAATAAAAATTATAATTATCTTTTTGTAAATCAATAGCTTTAATTATTAAGTTTTTAGCGGATTGTATATTTCCAAGATTTTTATTAATTATAGCCTGATAAAACAAATATAAAGGGAGATTTTCTTTATCCTCATTAATTTTTAATATTGCTTTATCGTACAATTTAAGTGCTTTTTTATAATTGGCATTGATAAAAGCCTCTTTAGCTTCACCTGCGTATTCTTCAGATGTTTTTTTATCATTAAATAAAGAAAATAACATAATTTTGTCTCCTTAATTTAAATAAATTATAACACAAGAAAAATAAGTCAAAAAAATTTAACAGAACAAATAACCTTGCCACTAATCAAAACCAATCACACACTTATTATTATAAAATATTCCATGCTTCAAAAAACATTACAAATTTTTTTTATTTTCATTAATTAATTTTTTAATATAGTTTTTAATATCTTGAATTTGTTTTGGTTTAAGGTATTTAAACTGACCCTTTTTAAGTCCTTGTAAATCAATAGGCCCCATGCTTAATCGTTTTAATGAAATAACGGGATGTCCCAGTATTTCAAGCATTTTTCTTATTTGTCTGTTAAGCCCCTGATATAACGTCATTTCAAGTACGGTATTTTTACCTTCAAATTCAATTATACGGGCAAATGCATAAGCAATTTGATTTTTTTCTATTTCTATACCCTTTTCCATTAATGATAAATCATTAAGATTAAGCTTACCCTGCGCACAAACTCTGTATACTTTAGAAACCTTTACGGAAGGATGAGCTAAAGAATTAATAAAATCACCGTCATTGGTAAGAATTAATAAACCTGTTGAATCTTTATCCAATCTGCCGACAGGCTTAAGATTTTTCACTTCTTCAGGCAGAATATCATAAATAGTTTTTCTGCCTTTTTCATCAGACATTGTAGTTATGTATCCTGCAGGTTTATAATAGCGGATATACACTAAAGTTTCCGGCTTTATAATTTTTCCGTCAATTGTAACCTTATCATCTTTTGCATTAATTAAAAGTCCCAAATCCAAAACAACGGCATTATTAACGCAGACTTTTCCTTGTTCAATTAATTCATCGGCTTTTCGTCTGGAACAATATCCCGATGAAGCTATAAATTTATTTAATCTTACTTTTTGATTTTTCATTTTTTAATAATACAAAGATAATTAATAAATTTCAATAAAGAATATCACTCTAAGATAATTTTTATGCTATGATTTTGAAAGGTAATATTATTTCTAAGGAGTTGAGATGTCACTAATGACGAAAAAATACAGAATAGGGGTAGATGTAGGCGGAACGAATGTAAAAGTAGCTTTAGTAGATAAAACAGGAAGTATAGTATACTCTGACACAGTTCCAACAAGAGCTGAAATGGGTTATGAATATACCATTTCCAATATAATAACTGCAATAAGAAACTTAATGAAAGAATCAAAAGTTTCAAAAGATTTAATAGAAGGAATAGGTTTCGGTTTCCCGGGGCAGATAGACTGCGATAACGGAATAGTAAGATTAGCCCCGAATATTCCGGGGTGGGTAAATATTCCTATTGCTGAAATTGTGTCAAAAGAATTTGAAATACCCGTTAAAGTTGATAACGATGTAAGATGTGCTGCTCTTGCCGAGTTAAATTACGGAGCAGGAAGGGGTGCAAAGAATCTAATCTGTATAACAGTAGGAACAGGTATCGGTTCGGGCTTAATAATCAACGGAAAACTGGTTAGAGGTGCAAGTAATGCAGCAGGCGAAATAGGACATATAAAACTTCAAATGGAAGGCGGGCCTATTTGCGGATGCGGTGATACAGGATGTCTTGAAGCGTTTGCTTCAGGGCCTTCAATTGTAGCATTGGCCGAAGAATACATTAAAGGCGGTAAATCAACTAAATACAGGGAACTTGCGAACCCTGATATTACCCCGTATATTGTTGCAGAAGCTGCAAAGCAGGGTGATGTTGTTGCGAAAAAAATCTTTGAAATTATGGGGAATTATATAGGAGTTGGTCTTGCAAGTGTTGTAAACCTGTTAAATCCGGAAAAGATTGTTATCGGAGGCGGAGTAGCTGACGCAGGAGATTTATTATTTATTCCGTTGAAAGAAACACTAAAAAAACGAACCATGCCTATTCAAGGCAGTGCCGTCGAAGTAGTTCACGCAGAACTTGGAAACACTGCCGGTGTTATTGGTGCCAGTTTATTAATTGAAGATTAATTTATGGCAGTATTCTTTTTTTTCGGACAAGAAGATTTTTTAATGGATAAGGAAATCAATAAGCTCAAAAAAGAGCTTATTGATGATACTTTCTCATCTATGGCATACAAAGTATTTGATAACCCTGAATTTAGCGATTTAATGGATTGTATTCAAGCAAGTCCTTTAATGTTCGGCAATACTTTAAATCTTATATACATTGATAAATATTTAACAGGAAATGAACTTAGTCTTGATGATAAACAGATTGAAGCTGTTGATTATGCTTTAAAATCAATAAATGATAATGTAAATATCATATTTGTTTGTAAAATAGCAAGAAACAGCACTAAAAAGCCTGATTCCAGAAAAAAGTTATATAAAACTCTTTCAAAATATTCACAGGTGAAAGAATTTGCACAATTTAAAACATATCAAAAGGAATTAATACCTCAAATAACATCTATGGCAAAAGAAAAAGATTTAACAATAAATTCTGATACCGTTTCATTTCTTATAGAACAATTGGGGTCTAATTTAAGGCTTATTGATTCCGAACTTGAAAAATTAAAAGTAGCAATATATCCCGATAAAAAAATAGATAAAGAATCAATAAAAAAATACTGTACATTATCGGAAGATGTTTTTATACTCGCCGATTTAATTATTCAAGGGAATAAAAATGAAGCGGTAAAACAATATAATCTTTTGACTGAAAAAAGATATGCGCTTGAGATATTATCAGTGCTTCAAAGTAATTTTCAACGTTTTATTTTCATAAAAAACTATGAAAAAAAGATGAGTGCAAAAGATATAGCCCAAAAATTAAACTTACATGAATTTATCATTATGAAAACTCAGGAAAAATTAAGAAAAACTTCGCTGGATAATTTAATCAGAATAAGAGAAAATCTTATTAATGCCGAATATAAATTAAAATCAGGGCGGAGCAGTTTAGGTGAAAAAATAGTAGAATTAGCAATATTAAGTTAGATTATGAATAAAATACTTGATTCAAAATACCCGTATTTAAGCAATTATTATAGTACAGCAATAGCTGAAAACAGACTTTTTCATTCCATAATAATGTATGGAAGCAACATATACATGCAATATGCCACTTCTCTTGAATTAGCAAGGCAATTAAACTGTCTTGAAGACGGGAGAGAAGATTGTCAATGTCAAAATTGCAGATGGATTAGAGAAAACAGACATCCTGCAGTTATGACTATATCGAAAATAGATAACAAAACAGATTCAAGTAAAACAGTAATATCCGAAGAACAAATAAATCAAGTACTTAACAATATTGCCGGTTCTTCTGATTATCACAGAGTATTCATATTCTGCGATGCGGAAATAATAAAACCTTCAAATGAAGAAAAAAATGATTACAATGAATTTAAAACTGCCGGATTCAACACACCTCAAGGAGAGGACGATAAGAAAATATGGTATCCAAACGGAATAAATTCAAAATGTTTTTCATCCGTAGGTGCAAATGCTATGCTAAAAAGTATAGAAGAACCGCCTTCAAATGTAACTTTTATATTTTTAACAACCAATAAAGATGATATGCTTCAAACAATAGTTTCACGTTCGCAAATCTTTTACGTTCCGGGAATTAAGTTTACCAAATATGATACAAGCTTTTTTGAAAAATATTTTGAAAATTATCCTTATTTTAAAAAAGAATCAGCACTTGATTTTAGTCAATGTCTTTTAAATTATCAAACGGAAAAAGGACTTGAAAGCGAATATATTATTGATTGTATTCAATATTATCTTATACAGCTGTTAAAAATAAACGTTAAAAATACTGTTATATATAATAAAATACTTAAAGATATAAAAAAAGCGGAAGAATCTAAACGTATGTTAAAAGCATACATAAAAGAACAAATCATCTATGAAGATTTAGCATTCTATTTTGCAAAATAATCAAATCGTTTATTTGATATGTATATAATTTTGTAATACAATCAAATTATGAAAATAAATGTATCTATAGTACAAATGGAAGCGATTTTAGGGGATATTGAATCCAACTTTTATAAAGTTGAAAAATTGCTTGTTAATTCTCAAATAAGGAATACAGATTTAATTATATTGCCTGAACTATGGACAACAGGCTGGGATTGCGTTAATTTTAATAAAAATTCCGAAGAATTATACTCCTCAAGGACATATAAATTTTTAACCAAACTGGCATTAAAATATAATGCCAATATAATTGGCGGAAGCGCCATTCTTCATAAAAATAATGAAAAAGACAGAAATACATCTTTAATTTTCAACAGAAAAGGTGAGTTGATTGCTTCGTATGACAAATATCACTTATTTTCTCACAGAGGAGAAGCGGAAGGTTCTTTTTTGGAAGAAGGAGACTCAGGACTGATAGTCAATACTGACATCGGTAAAATAGGTATTTCGACATGTTATGATATCAGATTTCCTGAATTATTCAGGTTATACGCTTTTAAAGGTGTAGATTTTATTGTAAATATGTCAGCTTGGCCTGAGAAATATGTTAATGAATATATAACACTTGTAAAAGCAAGAGCTATTGAAAATCAAACATTTTTATTAAGTGCATGTTTGACAGGAAAAATAAATGAGAACTATAAGTTTAGCGGTAATTCATTTATTGCGGATTATATGGGCAAGACCATTAACAAATTAGACAAAGAAGAAAAAGTTTTAATATCTTCAATTAATATTGATGAAATGAAAGAGTACAGGTTAAAAATGCCTATACTTCAAGATACAAAAAGAAATTATAAAGTAGCGGAGAAATAAATGAAAAATTTAATGAAAAATTTAACTTTAGTTATGATTTCAATACTGATAATATCACCATGTTTTGCATTTCAAACGGGGAAAATAGAGAAATTAATAAAAAATTCCCCGTATAATGAATCAGCAACAATAGCTGTATCAATAAAAGAAGCTGATTCTAATAATATTGTCTATGAACAAAATTCAAAGAAATTATTACATCCTGCATCTGTACTTAAAGTATTTACAACATATTCAGCGCTTGATACATTAGGATATGATTATAACTTTAATACAGGATTTTATAAGGATAAAGAAAATAATTTATATATAAAACTCGGTGCAGACCCAATATTAACAACGGCTCAAATAAGAAATGCATTTAAAAATCTAAAAGAACAAGGACTAACATCATTTAATAATTTATATTTTGATGACAGCATATTAGATAAAAAAGAATTTGCCCCCGGCTGGATGTGGGATGATGATGTTAATCCCTACACACCAAAAGTAAGTGCTTATAACCTCGATAAAAATATTATCAAAGTTAATTTTATAAATACAGCGGACGGAAAAACTTCGGTCGAAAAAAAGTCAAAATTTCCAATGACTATTCTTACCGCTTTTAATCAAAATAATGAAAAAGATTATATAGAAATTAACAGATATAATTGGAATACCCCTGAAGTAGTTGAAATATCAGGGAATGTTTCTAAAACTAAAGAAATATCAATACCATTAAGCAGCATGAGAAGATATTTTATATATACTGTAGAAAAAGCATTAGAAGATAACAATATAAATATACAGTCTACTTTATATGCTTCAAAATTATTACCTGCAGAGTCCGAATTATTATATGAAATAAAAAGTCCAATTACAACAGCTATACCTTTAGTTCTGCAAAATAGTGACAATTTAATGGCAGAAACAATCTTTAAACTTGCAGGAGGTAAAAAATATAATACAACAGGGACTGAAGAAAATGCAATAAAAACATTTACGGAATTTTGTACAAATAAAGGAATAGATACTAAATCAATTATAATAAAAGACGGTTCCGGAGTTTCCCGAAATAATTTAGTGACCGCAGATTGGCTTACAAATTCACTTAACAAACTTTATAAGGATAAAGATTTTAAAAAATTTGAAGATTATATGGCACAGTCAGGGGACGGAACATTATCAAAAAGATTATATGATTTAAGAGGAGAAGCACGTTTTAAAACAGGCTCACTGTCAAATGTCAGCACTATCATAGGTTTGGTAAAATCAAAAGACGGAAAAACTTATTCTTTTGCAATATTAACTCAAAATTTCACTCAATCACAGTCTGAAATAAAAGCCTTTGAAGATAATCTTATTACACTTATTTATAATCAATAGATATAAACAGAAAGATAATTTTATTTTTATAATAATCTTATATACTAATCACATAGTGAAACGGAGATTAGTATGACAGAAAAATTAGAAATATATAAGTGTAATGTGTGCGGAAATATTGTGGAAGTCATAAATTCAGGGGTTGGAGAACTTGTATGCTGTTCACTTCCGATGGAACACTTAGAAGAAAAGCATGAAGATTCTCAAATGCAGGAAAAGCATGTTCCTATTGTTTTCATTGAAGGAGAAAATAAAATTATAAGAGTAGGGTCTATTCCTCATCCTATGGAACAAAATCATTACATAATGTTTATTGAAGCAATATCTCAGGATAAAAAATATTTAAAGAGAAAATATTTACAGCCTGATGAACAAGCGGAAATGGAAATAAAATCAGCCTGTATAAAGAATAATTTTACGGCACGCGAACTTTGCAATATTCATGGATTATGGACTAAAGAATATAACGAATAACAATTATCTGCTTTTTAAATTAACCAATACATTAACTAATTCAGGGTCCCATTTAGAACCTGACTCTGATTTAATAACTTCAATAGCTTTATCAACAGAAAGAGCTTCTCTGTAAGATTGTTTTGAAGTCATAGCCGAAAAAGCATCAGCAAGTGCTATTATTCTGGAGCCTAAAGGAATACTGTAACCTTTTAAACCTTCAGGTTCACCTTTCCCATCCCAGCGTTCTTTATGATAATTAATATAAGGAACAACATCAGCCAAGAAATTAATACTCATTAATATACTTACTCCAACATTAGGATGATTTTGAAGTTTTTCCCAATCTTCTTCAGAAAGCTTTTCTTTTTTATTAAATATTTCTTCAGGCAAAGTTATTTTACCTATATTTCTTAAAAGAGCCGCATAATAAATCAGGTCTTTTGTTTTTTCATTCAATCCAACTTTAGTAGATATTTCACGAGCCAAATCCGCAACTTCATGCGAATGATTAACTTTTAAATTACTTTTTGCATCAACCGCTTTAGCAAGATTTTCAACAAACCACTGTTGTTCACTGCTCAAATCACCGATTAATGCGGTTAATTCAGCTCTTTTATTTTGTAATTGCGAAACATTAACATTATCCTGTTCTATCATTTCGGCTGTTTCTTCCGTATGCTTTTCTAACGACATGGATGTAGCAAAAAGCCTTGCAGTTACTGTTAATAATTCTTTAAATGCTTTATTAAGTTTTTTCTTTGAATAATTCTGAACAACTATTACTCCGACCTTCTCCATATTGTTATACATAGGAACAGCGAAATAATATTTTACTTTTGATTCACCTAATAATAAAACAGCTTTAAAATCTTTATCTTCATCACAGTTTTTTACTTCTATTTCTTCACTGTTATTAAAAGATTTAGAAACGTAACTGCAATCAGATAAACGATAGCCTATAGATACTTTATAAATATCATCATGAAAATTTAAAGAAGAACCTGCAAGTATCAAATCATTTTTTGTTGCATAATGTCCCATAGCATTATTTTTTGACAAAAATATGTGGCACGCATCAACATTAAGCATTTGTTTTATTGTTTTTGCTATTGCATTATATATAATATAGTCTTCTTTACTGCTAAAGCCCAATATTTTTAATGTATTATCTATTGAATATATTGATATTAATTCTTTTAATTGATTTTTGATACTTTCAGTTTTATCAACAGAAGTTCTGCTGATTTTTTGTACCAGTTCATCAGAAATTAAATGTTCCGATATAAAATCGCCCAAATTAAGTGCGAATATTTCTTCTAACGGGTCTGATTCAAGTGACATTTTACTCCGTGCAAACACTGAAACATTTTTATTTTCTCTTTTCCTATCTGTCATTATTACCCTCATGTGTCTTTATAATAAGACTAATTTCCGATTACCTTATATTTACCATTATATTTTAGATTATGATTTTATGCAAAATCTTATAATATCTCTATCGGCTTATTATAACTTAAACTTTAGCATTTTTAACAAAATTTCATACTAATGTATGAGATTTTTTATTGATTCATTTTTTTATAATCCAATATGATTTATCATTAAAGGACTTTTCAGGTATAAATCCCTGCATTGTAAAATATTCATAGGGAATTTGGCATTTCACGGATGCCGGTTTATTTTGTTCGGTTTGAGTTATTTCTTTTTTTTCGTAATCTAAATATTTACATTTACTTACAAAATTTCCCGGATTGTTAATTCTTTTTTCAAAATTAACTATATATGTAGAATTAACAACAGATTTATTTATAACTATATAATCATATTTAGATAAGTCATAAGTTTCAATATTTTCAAGTAAAATTTCATCAATTTTAAATCCGTGAAGACGAAGCTGTTCAATATAAAAAGCCGGGGTTCTTACCGAATCTAATATTAACGCTATATTTGCTTTATCTTTTGTTTTAAAAAATTTATAAATATTCATCTCATCATCAATAGAATTTATTTTGAATTCCGAAGCAGGATATTTAATGTGATATGTTACATAAGAAAACAATAACGACATAGGCTTCTGATGTGCCGTTATTATCATCGACAGACTTATAAGTATTGTTATAATCAATTTTAATAAAGTCTTTTTTGGAATATATGAATAAACACATATCGGAATTGATATTATTATAAATGTAATGATATAACGCATATTATATCCTGAAAATACCATTACTCCGGAAAATATAAGAATATTAATTATTAAACTAATTCCAAATAATCCGATAAAAAACTTTTGAACAGATTTATGTTTTATTATTCCTATAACAGATTTAATTAAAGACGGCAAAAATACAAATAAACCGATTATACCCATTAATGAATCAAGAATTCCGACTGTTTGATTGAAAAAGAAATTTCCCCTAAAATAAGCGGAAGTATAATCATTTATTCCGATTCCAAGAAATTTTAAAAAGCCTTCCTGACATTGTGTTATAAATTTATTATATCCTACAATATCCTTAACTCCTGACATATCAAATATAACAAAGCAGTATTTTATTAAATTGCTTATATATCCTTTAAAACCTCCTCGGAACTTATGTATTTCCAATTGTTCCGCTGATGAAAAGAAATTCATATACTGAATAAAATTTAAAACATAATTATATAATGAAAAAATTATAAAATTAACTATAAAAAATAAAATATAACTCACTAAGTAAGGCTTAATATTTTTGCTTCTATATTTTAGAGTAATACCGGAGAGTATAAATAATAAAGAAGGAATAGCAATAATAGCAGTTGTTTTAGTACCAATAGCAAGTGAAAAAGCTAATGAAGAAAAATATAACGGAATTTTTACGTCATATTTTAATGACTTTAAATATAAATAAATCCCTGCTAATATTAATGCCGCAATAAACAAATCAGCACAAGGTGTGTACATTTCAACAATAACTAAAGGAAAAGATGAAACAACAAATATTACCCATAATCTATGCCGTACAGAAAAATTAAGTTCTTTAAGCAAGTTATAAAGCACATATATAAGCGTAATAAAACCGATATATGGAAAAACGCCCATTCCTGCTTCAGTTTTGGTAAAAAGGAGTTTCCAAGTATATAGAAATTCCATATTAACCGGCATTATTAATTTTCTTGTATCAGCTGTAATAAAATGATTTATAGAACCTTCTTGAATCCATTCGGTGCATCTGGGGAAATAATAAGCAAGTGCATCACCAAACGTTACAGGAAATAACATCACTGTTATTAATTGGAGAATTAAAAATATTATAAAACATTCCGCCAAAACAAATAAAAATTTATCTCGTTTCAGCACGAATATAATTTTTCTTTTTTCAATATCAGGCTTATAAAAATTCATTCCCGTTTTAATAAATAATACTGATGAAATAACAACAAAAATAATATTACATATTAAAAAATTATTTTTTGAAATTGCTTTTAATAAAGATAAACATTCAAAGGATAAAACAACTTGAGAAAACGCAATAAGCAATAAATACAAAAAACCACAAGCTTTGGATTTTTTTTTGCAAACTATACCGGTTAACAGGTATGAAGAAAATAAAATAAGTAATATTGAAACAAAAAACATAAAATTACCTTATAAACATACAATCACCGTAACTGTAAAATCTATATTGATTTTTTATTGCAATCTCATAAGCATTAAAGATATATTCTTTTGAGGCAAATGCACTTACCAGCATTAAAAGTGTTGATTTTGGAAGATGAAAATTAGTAATAAGCTTATCAATAATTCTAAATTGATACCCCGGATAAATAAAAAGCTCACTGTGGTCATTAACAGGTATAATTTTTCCGTACTTATTCATAACCGTTTCAAGCGTACGTACGGTAGTAGTACCAACCGCAACAATATTTTTCCCTTCGGCTTTTGCTTTATTTATTTTTTCAGCTGATTCTTCAGTTATTTCAAAAGTTTCCGAATCCATTTTATGATTAAGAATATTCTCGCATTTAACGGGCTTAAAAGTTCCCAAACCTACATTCAAAGTAACAAAACAATGTTCTGTTCCTTGTTTATTTAGTTTATCAAGTATTTCGGAAGTAAAATGCAGTCCTGCAGTAGGAGCAGCAACTGCTCCTTCCTTTTGAGCATATACTGTTTGATAACGTTCAAAATCAAGTGATTTATATTGTTCTGCGGTAAGTTTTCTTTCTATATAAGGCGGAAGCGGAATATTCCCTACTCTATCAAGTATTTCAAATATATTTCCCGAATATAAAAGTTTTACCTTCCATTTATCATCATCTTTTTCTAAAATTTCAATACTTAATTCATCGGATACTTTAAGAATAAGTCCTGTGTTTACTCTTTTAGAAGGCTTTATAAGTGCAATCCAAATATTTTTTTCTGTTTCTCTTACAAGAAATATCTCGATTAAAGCTCCAGTATCCTTTAGTGCATAAAGTCTTGCAGGTATTACTTTTGTATTATTTAAAACAAGTAAATCATTCTTTGTTAAGTAATCAGTAATATCAAAGAAATGCTTGTGTTCAAATGTTTTATTTTTTCTGTCAAGCACAAGCATTTTTGATAACTCTCTTTTTTGTGCCGGAAATTGAGCAATTAACTCTTCCGGCAGATTATAATTGAATTCTTCAAGAAGCATTATTTTTTATCTTTTTCTATAGTTTTTGTTTCAATCGGAGAGATTGTTTTTGCATTATTTAAGTCAACCGTTGAACTGTTTAAACTTTTTGCTTTATCTTCAGCTTCCATTTGTTTATTAATAACATATGTTTGAACTATTTGAATTACATTACTAACAACCAAATATAACAAAACCCCGGCAGGTATTGGCGCAATAACAAACATAAATATAATCATAATCGGCATCATTGTACCCATCATCTTTTGCATTTGTGCCTGCATCGGATCTTGATTCATATTTTTATTTGATGCCATCATTATTTTTTGTGACAGAAGCATTGTGCCGGCAAACAGAAGTATTAATATTAAAACATCATAATGGAACTGATTTTGCGGACTGTTTGTAGGTATTGACGCAGCAAGAATATTATCACGTTTTTCAAATTTAACATTTTCAACTTCTCTTGTTTTAATATTTTGGATTTCAATATCAGCAGAAGTTACCTTTTCTAACTGACTGTATTTTAAATCAACATCATCAAGATTTATTTTTAAATCAACAGTTTGCCCGGGTACAACATCACCTTGAATTTTAACTGCATTTTTGGAATTAATTTTAACATTTTCCAAAATTTCATCCCCAAGCTGAACCTTAACTTTTTTATAAACAATAAATTTATCACCGTTTGAGACACTGAATAAACCGTCATAAGAGTTTCCCGCACTGCCTCTTAGTGTAGTATCAAGTCTGTTAATAAATAAGAAATGGGAATTACCTGCTTCCTGAATAAATTGAGGGCTGATTAACGCAGTATATAATAAAATAAATACGGGCATTTGAATTAATAAAGGCAAACAACCTGCCATAGGATTAAATTTATGTTCTTTATAGAACTCCATCATTTTCTTTTGAGCCATTTGAGGGTCATTTTTATATCTTTCCTGTATTAATTTCATTTTAGGCTGAAGAACCTGCATAGCTTTCATTGAACGCTGTTGAGATACCCCAAGAGGCCATAAACAGAGCCTTACCAGAATAGTAAGCGCTATAATTGCAAGCCCGTAACTACCCGTTATATTATTTAATACTTTTAATAATTCTACTGTTAATAATGTAAAATCCACTTTATATTTTCTCCCTTCTTAAACCTTAGTTAATTGTTCGGCTTCAATTTCTTTTTTTTCATCCGTATCAAATATTTTTACAAATTGTGTATTGCCATGAGCTGTTTTACTCCAATCCATATTATTAGCCATAAAAATTATTTTAAATATTATAAAAATGGCAATCGGAAACCATAATACTATCATATATATTGACGTTGCTATTGATTGAAAAAGATTTTGAACCGGTTTTAATTTTACATATTTACTTAAACTGTAATAAAGAGCAACAATAAAGAATCCGCACATAATAACCGAAAGCGCCATTGATGACATTATCCAATTATAATCATCCTTTATATAGCGATATGATTGAAATAACAGCTCAGACACCATCCAAACCGGAAGTATAAATTCTGTTATATAAGCGGTCATATCAAGTACAACACGCATAGAAATATCTTTTGAAGTAATGACGTCATAGAAATGTTCAAGATATCTTCTAATGCTGCCTTCTATCCATCTTCTTCTTTGCTTAACGAGAGGGATATATGACGGAACGCCTTCTTCATAAACACATATATCAGAGCAGAATCTAATATCCCACCCCTTAATTTGGAGTCTTGTAGATAAATCGAGGTCATCAGTTATTGTATGAATATTCCAGCCCCCTACGCTTTCCAGAGCTTCTCTTTTAATAATTTCACCATTTCCTCTAAGTTCTACGGCACCTTTTACCGAGTCTCTGCCGACTTGGAAATGAGTATCCAATGCCATTTCATTATCTTGGCAGCGGGTAAGGAAATTTTGTTCTCTGTTTATAATAACCTTTCTTGCTTGAACTGCGCCTACCTGGTAAGGTTCAATTAACGGCACCAACTCTTTAAGGAAGCTTTTTTCCACTCTGGCATCAGCGTCTAATACTAAAATAGCTTCGCCTTTTGCTATTTTTAATGCATCATTTAAAACAGCCGACTTGCCGGGGAATGAATTTTTTGTTCTTGTAAAATATTTTACATTTTTATAATTTTTGCAAGTTTTTTCCAGTACATACTGAGTATTATCCGTACTTCTGTCATCAATAACAATAATTTCAAAAAACGGATAATCAATCTGCGACACATTTTCAATAGTTTTTTCTATAACTAAAGCTTCATTATGTGCAGGAATAAATATACTGACATAAGGAGTATAATTATAATTTTTTTCAACGGGGTGTTTTTTTTCAACTCTTAATCTGTGTTTAAAAGCAATTTGCATATATGCTGTATAAACTGCCATAAAAACAAGAATTGTTATAAATGCACATGGCGTATTCATGTTATTTTGAAAAAAGTAAACAAGCACTAATAACGATGATATTATAGATAAAAGAACAACTCTCTGTTTCATGTTCCTATACTTTACACTCTCCACTATAATAATTTTACCAAAAACAGATATTTTTTGACAAATATTACAATTTTTTACCGATTATAAATAAAAAATATGTTATAATACAGGAATGAAAAACATATTACAAAAAGCGTTAAATATACTAAAAAACAATTTAATATTTATACAGCCGTTATTATTATATATGTTAATATTAATGAGTCTTTTCGGAAACTTATTGACTGCAAGAAACGGAATATATTTGAAAATACTAATTATTTTCACTTTATTTTTACTAACCGTAGTATTTTTTGCCGGCTGGTTTCATATAAACAAGCTTGCAGTTATAAACTATAATGAAACGGACAGTGAAGAAGCCATATATAATAAAACTTTAAACAATTTAAAAACTTTTTTCCAAGGAACGGGAGAAAACTTTTTTAAGGTTTTTACAGGTTTAATTTTATATTTAACTTTTTATTTCATATTAACTTTATTAATTTTTAAAGGATATTTGATAATATCAAAGACCTCTAATATTATTGAAGAGTTAACTTTTCTAATACGAAATCCTGACATAACAGCATATAAAAGTTTATTAAAGAATCACATTTATTTTATTTTATTAATCGGTTTATTTTCACTTGTAATGGACTTCTTCGGAGTTTTATATGCAGCCGTAATGTTTAAGGGCGGTAGAAATCCTTTCACGGCTTTATTTTCTGCAATAAAATTTTTCTTTTTAAATATTTTCAAATCTGCATATTTAATCGGAATTTTATTTATAATAAATATATTTATAAGTATAATTAATACCTTTAGCGGAAACTCATTTTTCTTTATAATATCAACAATATTATTAGCAATATATTTTAATTATTATGTAATACTGGTATTTTGTTTTTACAATGAAAAAAATAATAGCGATAACAGGGCCGAGTTCATCGGGTAAAACAGCATTAGCAATAAATTTGGCAAAAGAGCTAAACGGAGAAATTATTTCTGTTGACTCACGCCAGATATATAAAAGAATGGATATAGGCACGGCAAAACCTTCTAAAAAAGAGCAGTCAATAATAAAACATCATATGATAGATATTGTTGATTTATCGCAAGAATATACTGCCGCAGACTATTGTGACGAAGCTCAAAGGATAATAAAAGAAATACAGACTGAAGGTAAAACCGTAATATTAGCCGGCGGAACAGGGCTTTATTACAGAATTTTACTTCAGGATTTTGATTTACCCAGAGTAGCACCTAACAAAGAATTAAGACAAGAGCTTGATAAAAAATCAAATGAAGAATTATATAATTTACTTTTAAATTCAGATGAAAATTCAGCAAAAAAAATACATTTTAATAACAGAGTTAAGATTATAAGAGCGCTTGAAGTTTGTATGACACTTAACATTCCCATGAGCAAAGCTCAAAAGAAAAAAGAAACAAACTTTGACGTTTTATGGATTGGATTAAACTCATTAAACAGAGATTTTTTATATACCAGAGTTAATCAAAGAGTTGATATAATGGTTAATTCAGGATTAATTGAAGAAGCGGAAGCATTATTTAAGGAATTCGGAGAAAATAAAATTTTATTAAACACAATAGGCTACCAAGAATTTTATCCGTATTTTAAAGGTCAAATTCAATTAAATGATGCAATAGAACAAATAAAACAAAATACCAGACGATATACCAAAAGACAAATAAGCTGGTTTAATGCAAATAAAAAAATAAATTGGTTTGATATTGAGAATGAAGCTATTAGTTCAATATCAGAAAAAGTTTTAAATAAATATAAATATATGTAACAAAAAATTTAACAGAATAACAAAATAAAATATATTTGGATATTGTCTAAACAGAAAAAGAGAATTATATATGAGAGTAAACTTTAATCCAAATATAAATAGCAGAAAGAAAAAAATAACTACCCCGATAAAAGGTGCAATAGAAGCAGCAGTTATTTACAGTACGGCAAACGCCATAGGGCATATTTCAAATCCGCAGCAGTTAAAAAATACAATAAAATCATACGGCGGGAAGATGAACTATTTCAAAAACTATTTATTAGGTTTAGGGATTTCTTCAATCTGCGGAGCAGCAATATTTTCTGCAGCTAATCATATATGCTCAAAAATCAAATCAAAAGATTCTCCTACAGCAGTAAACTAATCCTTCTTTTTATATAATATAAGTAAATACCCCGCAAAACGGGGTATTTCATTTTGTTTTATCAAATATAGTGTCACACTTTAGCGCCGAGTGTTTTGAAATTCCTTTCGTTCAACGCTCAAGCCTTTGATTTGTTCAGCTTCACTATACACTAATTTAGGCTCTTCGCTATCAAGACTCCGTCCGTACGGAATTGCACTCATCAGCGCATTACAAGTGTTTACCTGCCCGGTTGGTCGTATTAAACATCCGCCCTATTATACGATATGTGTGCGGGGGGGGGGAAAAAAAAGGATGGAAAAGCCGGCAGTCTTGCTCCACTATAGCTCTACACACTCCGCTTTACTTCAGATACATGCTTACTCGCTTTGCCACAGCTCAGCGGTTCTTGTTGTATCGTTCCTTATTGCAAAATTTTCTCAGACAACATTCTTATTGTTCGGGCGTTGAAAAATTATTTGTGATTGTATAAATATAATCAATAATCTGCGTAAAATAATCCAAAGACGAAGCACCGTTAATTATAATATCCGAGAATTCTTTTTTAGGAAGAATATATTTTTTAGAAGCTTCTCTAACATAGGCCAATTGTTTTCTTGCATTTTCTTCATTTTGATTTCTTGAAGTTTGCGCTCTATAGATAAACCATTTTTCCTGAATTTCAGGATCGCTATCGACATAGAGCTTAATATCGAATAAATCGGCAACTTTACCGTACATAGAAGCCATTCCTTCAACAACAATTATTTTTTTCGATTTTTTTTCAATTGCTTCAGGTACTACAATTCCTGTTCCATTTACCAAATATTCAGGGATTTTAACATCAATCCCTTTTGATAATAAATCCAAATCATGAAATAATAAGTCCATTTGAAAATTATCGGGCGAATCAACATCATAACCAGACTCAAGCAATTTATCAAACGAGCCGTATTCTTTTATTAATTGAGAAATATCTTTAAAATAATTATCTGCACTTAGAATTTCAACAGGAAGATTAAGCCGTTCAATTGATTGTTTAATCGTATTACATATTGTAGTTTTACCGCTGGCTGATTCCCCTGAGATTCCTATCAGAAAATGTTTTTCAGGATTATTAATTAATCGTGAAGTAAATTTACGGATAAAATCAGGATGAATTTTTTTAAATATCGGAGTTTCATTTTGTCTGTCATATTCTAAAATTTGATTTAATTTAGAATGCATATATAATGCAAATAACTCTCTGCCCTCTTTTTTTGAAAAGTCAGGTTTTATTATTTTTTTAACTTCTTTTTCTAACAGGAAATTCATATCTTTTCAAAATACCGTAAAAATATTTTTTGCTACCGACTATTACAATATACATTAAACTTTTCGGTAATTAAATATTTAATTATAAATGAGAATGAAAAACTTTACATTATCCTCCAAAATATAAATAGTAGTATAGTTTTACTTTTTAAAGGAGTCGAAAATGAAATTTTTTATTATACTTAGCACATTATTATTAAGTGTTCAATACGTTTTAGCTGACTGTTATACAGGTTTTGCCTGCTCATTAGATGAGCTTCAGGAAAAAGAAATTCAGCAAAACATTGAAAATACAAAGTTAATCTTAAATTATTTTGATAAATCAAACAGAAAATTTGATTTTATTCACAAAAATTACATAACAAATAATTATAATGATTTATTTACATACAATGTAATTTTACAGAATTAACCTTGAATTAAATGTTTTAATTCAGAAAGTTTTTCCTCCTTGTCTGATTCAAAATAAATTCTTAATAGCGGCTCTGTGCCGCTTTTTCTTATTAAAATCCAGCTTCCGTCTTGTAAATACATCTTTAGTCCGTCTAAAAAGACTTTTTTTATAATTTTATAATTTCCTATAAAATCTAAATTTTTATATTGGTTTATAATTTCATCCTGTTTTTCTTTTGATTGAAGCTTCAAATCAATTCTGTCATTAATAAAATTACAGTCTAAAGAGTTTAAAAATTCTTTATGAAGCAAAGATAACTTATTATTATAGTAAGCCATCATCTCAATTATTAAAAGATTAGCAAGTATTCCGTCTTTTTCGGGGATATGTCCTTTAATGCTTAAACCGCCGGATTCTTCACCTGCAATAATTATATCGTCATTTCGCATAACTTCGCCCAGCCATTTGAAACCAACAGGCGTTTCTACAACTTCTATTCCGAGCTTTTGTGCAAATACATTCAGCATAGAACTTGCACCTACTGTTTTGGCAAGCTTCCCTGTATATTTTCTGTTTTTTACAAGATGATTTAAAAGCATAACAATTATATCATTTGCACTTATAAATACTCCTTCTTCATCAAAAACGCCGAATCTGTCTCCGTCACCGTCATTACTTAAACCGATACATCCGGTTTCAATGCATATTTTTTTGAGTTCGGGCAGATATTTTTCTTTCGGGTCGGGCATATATCCGCCAAAATTAATATCACGCTCCAAATTATTTGAATTGTTTTTAATATTATTTAAATCTAAAATTCTTTTGAATAATTTACCTGCCGCACCATGATGCCCGTCATAATTAACAGTTATTCCTGACTTTTTTATAATATCAAAATTTATAATTGTTTTTATATGATTTAAATAATCTTCTTCAAATGAAACTGATTCATATTGCTTTTTTATTTCTTTATTTACAAAATCGGAATTTAAATTTTTAACAATTTCATTAACAATAGAGTCATCTGCAGGCCCGCCGTAGGGCGGTATAAATTTTATTCCCAGATACTCGGGCGGATTATGCGAAGCCGTCAGCATTATGGCATAAGCATTTTTTATTAAAGCGGAATATGCAAGTACCGGTGTTGCAACAATTTTATTTGATATTTCAACATAAAATCCATATTCGGATAATTTTTCAGCTATATAAAAAGCAAACTCATCAGCTTTATTTCTGGGATCATACCCTATTAAAACTTTTTTTTCAAACTTTGTTTGATTATACATATATATACTTAAAGCATTAATAACTTTATCCGTATTATTTTTATTAAAATCTTCACCTACAACAGCCCGCCAGCCATCCGTTCCAAAATTTATATTTGTCATAATTATCCTTTTTTTATAATTTTATGTACAATAATTTTATATAAGAATTAAAGGTTTAGCAAATGTCTGAAATTTCAATAGAAAATACATATTATTTAGGGCCCGATGGCTCAAATTCTCATTTAGCAATGAAAAATTTTTTATCTCTTTGTAATATAAATTCTAAGAATAATGTACCATTAAGGTCTATTAGGGATGTAGTGGAAGCAATAGAAAAAGATTTTTCTTCTTTTGCCGTCTTACCCATAGAAAATTCAATTGAAGGCATTGTTCGTGAAACTATTGATAATTTTTTAAAAACAAAAGATTCTTTAATTAAAATTCAGGGAGAAATTTCCATTCCTATAAAACATTTACTATTATCAAAAAATTCCAAACCTGACGAAATAAAAAAAATATATTCACATCCGCAAGCATTGGCACAGTGCAGTGAATATTTGTATAAAAATTATCGAAATGCCGAACTTATTGATGTATCATCAACAAGTTATGCGGCTCATAAAGTATCCATTTCCGAAAATTATGATATTGCAGCTATTGCCAATGAAACTTGTGCAGAAATATTTAATTTAAATATCTTATCAGATGATATTAATAATGAAAAAGGTAACTCAACAAGATTTTATATTTTCGGAAGAAATAAACTTGCTAAAAAAGAGGAAAGTAAAACAAGCATAATTTTATCAACAAAGAATGAACCGGGTGCTTTATGTAAAGTTCTTCAAATCCTTTTCAGGCATGATATTAATTTATCTTATTTAGACTCAAGACCATCGAAAAAGAGACTGGGGGAATACTTATTTTTAATTGAACTTGAAGGGCATATCGAAGAATTTAAGATAAAAACAGCCATAACAGAATTATCTTCATACACTAATTTTATAAAAATACTTGGTTCTTTCTACAAATATTAAAAACAGAGACTTTGTATAAAATCTCTGTTTGGGTGGTGAAATTTTTATTTTGCCTAATGTAATTTAAATTCTCACCAATTTAACAATTGTTACTGCTACACTACAAACTGTTATTTTGTTTTATTAATTTTTTTTATTTATTTCCGGCTAAAACTTTAAGGAAGAAACCGCTAACTTCATCGAATTTATCTTTTATAAAACTTCCCGGAATTTCACAAAAAGGTTTAATAAAATTTAAGAATTTATTTCCGCCCTCTTTAACAGCGAACCAGCCCTTACCTGAGCCTACAGCGAGTAAAGTCATAGCACCTGCAACAGTCCCGGCTGCGATTGCAAGTTTTTTAGCCAATGACCCTTTTTTAGTTTTTTTATTTTTTATTGGTGTTGAAGCACTTGCAGTTTCAAAAGGTTTTGAAAATTTTTGTTTTTGACCAACTAATTCATTAAAATTATTGTATGCAGAACTTGAAAAACTTACAGGACTTATCATATTTTCCTCCTTTACACCCCTTATAAAACAACTGAATATATTTTTTTGATTCAATTAATATTTTTGTTACGAGATTGTAACATTAACACATGAGACTATGTTTATTATAACATACTTTTATTTATTTTTTTAATTTTGGAATATTTTTTTTATTAATGCCATCTATATGTATAGAGGATGATATGACATTGAAGGGGAAAATAAATAATTATGGCAGCAATCAATAAAATAGAATTAAAAATAGATGAAAAAGCTTACGGATACGCAAAAATATATTCTTCATTATTAAAAGAAGAATATCAAAGAAAAAGGTCATACGCCTCTTTAACCGCATTATATGCATTAGTAAATCTGCTTGAAACAACAGATTTAAATATCCAAAAATCAATGACATTATTTAGAAATCCCATGATAAATGAACAATATGAAATTTCAGATGTATATGTAAATGATTTTCATATTGAAGTAAGAGTTCTAATAGAAGGAACGGCAGTACTGTTACCAAAGGTACATTTTGACAATAATATTGTTCCTGATTTTTACGCAGTAATAAAAGTTGATACCGAGTTAAAGCATGCCGAGTTAATGGGATTTATCGATACCGCAAACATAGAAAAAGAAGCATTTGATTATTATTATTATGCTTCACCTCTGGACAAACTTATCTCATATAACGAATTTATAAAAAAGGTAAAAACGCCAAAAAAATTAAAATTTATCCCTGAAGAACATGAAGTTTTTGAAAATTCTTATCTAAGTTTAATGGATAATGAAATTGATAAAACGTTAAAGAATATACTGTTAAAACACTTATTTCAATGTAATGAATGCAGAACCGAATTTTGTTGCTTTACAGGTTTTGAAATGGTAAGCTGTAACAGCGGAAAATATCCTGAATTATTTAATGATCAAACATTAAATATTCTTGGAATGCAAGATAAAGAAACATCGGAAGTTGATGCCGTTGAAATAGAAGAGAGCAAAGAGCCTGTTGATATTGACACTGAAACTGATTTAAAGATAGATGTTGACGAACCGAGTGATGTTGATAACAGTGATATTTTACGGGAAGATAACACTTTAGTTCCAAATGAAGAAACCGTATCTGATATATTGGAGGAATTTTTCCTTGATGAAGGAACTGTTCAGCCTTCCGAAAATGAAAGCGAGCCTGATGAGAAATCCCTAAATAATGATTTACCTGCAGAGATTGAAATAAAAGATACTAATGCCGAATTAACCATAATTGATGATAAAAAAGAAAATAAGGATTCACAGGACGAATTAACGGATACATCAATTCCGCAAATAAATGAAGAACAAAAAGTTATTGTTGACTATGACGAAAACGGAAAAGCTGTTTATTCTTATATTACGGAAATAAATAATTCTGAAATCGAATCTGTCGAGGATATTAAACCGGATAATGAAATTAATGATTTAAATGAACTTGAAGATGAAAAAAGACTTAAAGCCGATACTGAAACATCTGATATTCAGGAAATTGAGCCGGCAAATGAACTTAATGACGAAAGTGAATTAACTCTTATTGAAAATGATACCACCGGTGAAATTTCTGAAATATCTGACATTGAAGATTCTGAAACGACTAACGAATTTAATGACGAAAGTGAATTAACTCTTATTGATAATGATTCCACCAATGAAATTTCCGAAATATCAGATATTGAAGATTCCAAAACAACTGACGAATTTAATGACGAAAGTGAATTAACTCTTATTGATAATGATTCCACCAATGAAATTTCCGAAATATCAGATATTGAAGATTCCAAAACAACTGACGAATTTAATGACGAAAGTGAATTAACTCTTATTGATAATGATTCCACCAATGAAATTTCCGAAATATCAGATATT
>CANROV010000003.1 GCA_947632315.1 Candidatus Gastranaerophilales bacterium | reverse complement strand
CATAACTTACGTTTAGTTATTTCAATGGCGAAAAAATACGTTAGTGTAAGTGGAATGTCTTTACTTGATTTAATTCAAGAAGGTAATTTAGGATTAATAAAAGCCGCTAATCGTTATGATTATTCAAAAGGTTTTAAGTTTTCCACTTATGCAACATGGTGGATAAGGCAGACAATTGTAAGAGCTATTGCCAATAATTCCAAAGTAATAAGAATTCCCGTTCATATGATAGATAAAATAAGACTGGTAAAAAAGGCTATATTTGAACTTAGTTATGCAACAGGTAAAGAGCCGAATGTTGAAGAAATAGCAGAGAAAATAAAATTGCCTGAAAAACAGGTAAATATGGTTTTAAAAACAATAAAACTTGAGCCGATGAGTCTTGATACACCTATAGCCGATAATTTATGTCTTGAGGATTACATACCTGATGAGAATTATCTTTCACCCGAAAGCAATACACAAAACATTATGCTTAAAAAACATATAAATAAAATTTTAGATGAATTAACACAAAAGGAAAGGAAAATAATTATACACAGATTCGGAATAAACGGTGAAAAACCTAAAACTTTAGAAGAGTTAGGAAAAGATATGGGATTTTCAAAAGAAAGGATTAGGCAGATAGAAAATATTGCAATAAAGAAACTAAGGGCAAAAGAAAGCATAAAACATCTTAAAGATTATCTCGGATGAATTAATTTTTTTGAAAGTATTGTTTATTTTCCTGAAATCATGCTACAATAGACCCGAAAGGGATAATAGTTTTGAAGTATCATCAAAAAAAGGATAAAATATGGGTTTAGCGTCATTATTATTGGGAAAACAATATAACATTCTGACATATTTACCTGAAGCGGTTCTCGTTATAGATGACGCAGGTAAAATTCATTATGCAAACAAGCAGGCTTTTAAACTTTTTGAAACTCAAAAGCTTAAAGGCAAAAATATTAATGACTATTTCCTTATTAATTCAGATAACATAATCAATAACAGTAAAGATGAAATTAAACAAATTTTAAAAATAGTATCCGAAGAACAAAATACAAAAATTACGGATGTAAAAATAGTTGATGTATCTTCAAGAAAACAAAAAAGGTATATTTTAACAATTATAGATAATACTCAAGACCATTCGCTTCTTGACCGGTTAATAACCGAACGTCAGGAACAAAAAATTCTTAATCATACAAAAAATATACTGTTAATTAAGATGTCAAATTTTCTGCGTTCGCCGCTTCATTCCATAATAGGGTTTTCACAAGCCATGCTTGAAGGTTTAAGCGGTGAAATTAACGATAAACAAAAAAAATATATTCAAATAATGAATGCTAACTCCTCTGAACTATTGGTTTTTATTGATAAATTAATAGAAATGTCCTTAATTGAATCAGACCTTTATAAGCCTGTATATAATAATTTTGATATTAATTCATTGTTATCCCTTGTATTAAATGAAATATCAGTTAAATTATCCAATAAAGATATAAAACTTTCAGTTAATACAAATGATTTAGTAAGACAAAACTGTTATTCAGACAAAAATACACTTAAGACCGTTATTTCAAATTTACTTGAAACAGCAATAAGTGCAATACAAACAGGCGGTATTCAAATCAATATATCTAATCCTCTGCCTGAATATTTAATAGAAAAAGGGTTTGAAGTTAATACGGATATTACTGAAAAATCATATCTGATGTTTGAAATAATATCCAAAGGCATAGATTCATCATTATTTAACAGTGAAGAAGTTTTTGACCCTTATATTCAAGCAGATAAAAATTCCAAAAAGTTTCTGTTCCAAAGTTTTTTGCTTGGAAGCTCAAAAAAATATATTAACAAATTAAAAGGCGAGGTTTGGATTAATAATCAATATTTAAATCAATCGTCTTTTATTTTTATTGTTCCTATTGATAAGGTTGTATTAGAAGCTAATCAGGAATAAAATATGTCCGAAGTTAAATTAAATAATGTTATAAAAAAATACGATAAAAAAACAATTATTGATAATGTTAACTTAACTGTAAAAGATAAAGAATTTTTAGTTTTGGTAGGTTCGTCAGGATGTGGTAAATCTACTATTTTAAGGATGATTGCCGGCTTAGAAGATATTACAAGCGGAGAAATATTTATTGACGGAAAATGTGTAAATAATGTTCACCCCAAAGAACGTGATATTGCATTTGTTTTTCAAAATTATGCACTATATCCTCATATGAGTGTATATGAAAATATTGCATTCCCTTTAAAAATGCGTAAACAAAACAAAAAAGATATAGATAAAAAAGTAAGAGAAGTTGCAGAATCTTTGAACTTGACGGAATATCTGCAAAGAAAACCAAAACAACTTTCAGGCGGTCAACGCCAAAGAGTAGCACTCGGAAGAGCCATTGTAAGAAATCCTAAAGTTTTTTTAATGGATGAACCGTTATCCAATTTAGACGCAAAGTTAAGAGTTCAAATGCGCTCGGAGATAAAAAAACTTCACCAAAAATTACAAACTACATTTATTTATGTTACCCATGACCAAACAGAAGCTTTAACAATGGGTGACAGAATTGCCGTTATTGATAAAGGAATTATTCAACAAATCGGCACTCCTGATGAAGTGTTTAATCATCCGTCTAATAAGTTCGTGGCAGGTTTTTTAGGTTCTCCATCCATGAACTTTATTAATGCGGATATTATTGATAACACAATTACCATTAATAATGAATCTTTTGAACTTAATGATATTCAACAACAAAAACTTTCAGGCAGAAATAAGGTTATTATCGGTATAAGACCTGAAAACTTCAACTGTGATAACAGTAATTTTGAATTTTGTACCGATGTTGAGTTATCGGAAATGCTCGGAAGCTCTAAAATTATTTATTTTAAAATAAATAATTGTCCTTGTTCGGCTGTTGTAAATAATGATTTTCTTATTTCAGATAAAATCAGACTTAAGCTTGACATTAATAAATTGATGTTTTTTGATGATTTAAACGGCGTTAAATTATAATTTTATTACTTTTATTATTTTATTTTTCAGATTATACAATTTACAACAAAAGATTTTCTTTATTCTTTTATAAAGTGGTCTGAAAAGTTTTTCCATTCTGTTATTAACTAAAATTATACGGAAAATATTATAATAAATTTTTTGGCTTACAGATTTAAATTCATTTTTATCCTGTTTTAATTTCTCTAATAAATAACTTGAAGAAACTTTTGTACAACTTTGGCTTGTTTCATGAATTCTAAAATTAGTTAAAGGTTTATCAATAAAAATAACTATATTATTTTTATTTAGTATATTATTCCATAAATACCAATCATAACATTGAGGAATATTAAAGTCTAAAGGAATATTGAAAAGTAATTCTTTTTTTACCATAACAAATGAAAAAGAAATAATTAAATTTTCAATATATAAATTATAAAAATCTACATTTTCTTTGTTAATCAACTCTTTTTTTCTGTCTAAAGTTTTTTGAATAGCACAGGCTCTTTTTGAATTAACATCACCGATTAATTTAGCATCATTAAAAATAATTCCTGCTTGTGGAAATTCATTTGCCGCTTTTATTTTTAATTCAAGATAATCAGGTGTTATAATGTCATCACTTTCAAGAAAAACAATATACCCCCCCCCGGAACCAAAATCGCTGTTTTCTTTACATTTTTGAATTGCAGCAATATTTGTAGCAATTAAACCTCTATTTTCATTATTAGGATGTGTATATAACTTAATTCGATTATCTTTTTTAGCATAACTTTCAATAATTTCTAATGAATTATCAGTTGAACCGTCATCAAAGATTATATATTCAAAATCAGTATATGTTTGATTTAAAACACTTTCTATCGTATCTCGTATGTATTTTGAATAATTATAACTGGTAGTTATAATCGAAATTGTCATATTACTCCTTTATTACAATTAAATTATTAGCTATTTTCATCTTACAAGTAGGGAGGACAACATCTTGCAAACCATTTGCGATACTAATAACACTTCCGGCTTCTAAAGTAACATCTTCACCTTTATAATTAAATGTATAATCAGTTTTTCTGTCAGAACGTATAGTAACTTGACTCATAATAAATTCTCCTTAATCAATTAGTCTTCTTCCTTCAATAGCTTTAGCCAGTGTAATTTCATCCGCATATTCTAAGTCAGAACCAATAGGCAGACCAAAAGCTATTCTTGATATTTTAATATTAAACGGTTTTAAAAGTTTTGTAATATACATGCTGGTAGCTTCACCTTCAACAGAAGGACTTAATGCCAAAATAACTTCTTTTACATTTTCATCGGCACTTCTGGTCAAAAGTTCTTTTATTCTTATATCTTCAACGCCTATACCGTCTAAAGGGGATAAAGTACCTTGAAGCACATGATATAAACCTTTATATTCACGAGTTTTTTCAATAGCAATTAAATCTTTTGTTTCAGCAACAACACAAATAACGGATTTATCACGCCTGTCATCAGAACATATTTCACAAGGATTTGAAGCAGACATATTAAAGCATATACTGCAATAATGAATATTTTCTTTTGCTTCAACCAGTACTTTTGAAAATTTTTCCACCTCGCTTAAAGGCATTTTCAAAAGATGAAAAGCCATTCTCTGGGCAGATTTTGGGCCTATCCCGGGGAATTTTTGAAAAAATTCTATAAGCTGTGCTAAAGGTTTTGTATATTCCATTAGAATAATCCGGGAATATTTATGCCGGCAGGTACTATACCCTTCATTTTATTTTGCATTACTTTTCCTGCTTCATCCGTAGCTTGTTTCATAGCAGAAGTGATTAAATCTTCAAGCATTTCTATTGTTTCATCATCAACACTTTCGGGATTTTCAGGATTAATTGCTTTTTTATTCAGTTTTATTGACTTAAATTTACCGTGACCGTCACAAACTACATTGACTGCACCGTCACCTGATACACCATTGATTTCTAAAGAATTAAGCTGGTTTTGAGCTTCTTGTAATCTCTTTTGTACTTGTTGTGCCTGCTTCATCATATTTGCTAAATTCATCATTTTAAACTCCCTATTTTCTGCTTGCTTGATTAATTATAAGACAACAATATTAACTTAGCAAGTAATAATAAAGCATTAAATCGGTAAAATTATTTCCTATTTAACATCTTCATATAAAGAAGCAGATTCTGAAACACTAACGTTATTTAACGGTATTTTTACCACTTTTACTTTTATCTCTTCATCAGACCTGATTATAGTAATAACATCACCTTCTTTTAATTGCTTAGAAGGTTTTGCAATATTTCCGTTTACATATACACGGCCTTGATCGGATACTTTATTTGCTACCGTTCTTCTCTTTATTAATCTTGAAACTTTTAAAAACTTATCTAAACGCATAAATAAATTATATCATTAAATTATAATTATCTATCCATTAATTCGGATAAACGCATTTCAGATTTCTTTTTAGGCTTTTTAGCTTCAATAGCTTTTGTTTCTTGTTCACAATCAAACCCGCAAAGTCCTATCGGTGTTTTTTCATTATCACTTCCTGTTATTATATCTTTCATAAAATTTAAAATTTCATTCATAAAATATCACCTCTCACTTAACAAACTTATATTAAATCTTTGTGTGTTAGTTTTTAATCTCCAATTATGCTATATTTGTTTCTATGAATAATTTGTATGAAAACAATATAAAAACTCTGAAAAAAGCCATTGAATATTGTGATAATATATATTCTCATAATGAAATTATTAAAATACTTTCCGAAGATGATGATATACTAAAACAATTATGTTTAATCGAACTTAATAAAATATGCTCTCAAGAAGAAGCAAATATATTGGTAAATAATTTAACCGGTAAATCAGGGCCAATAAGAGAAACGGCATCATCAAAAATTCTTGATCTCATCTCTGACGATTTATACGGAAAATTCTTTCAGACAAAATATATTCTTGATTCTTTTGTTAAAGGAATAACTGATATTAACCCCTCTGTTTCAAGAAATATTATTGAAGTTATTAAATACACTAATAATAAAGATTACCTCATCTCTGAAATTATCAATAATATAAAAAACACATTAGATATTGAATCAAATTCAAAAAAGCATTCTTATGAAATTAATAAAAAAAATTTTAATCTATACTGGAATCTTGAAGCACTGTATTCATTATCAGATAATATAAAACAGTTTAAAGAAATAAATGAAATACTGCTTGAAACAGCAAAATCAATTGATTATACAATAAGAGAAAAAACCGCTAAACTTGTTGCTAAATTAAATATTAAACATATAGAAGAAATATTAATAAATGATTCAAATATTTATGTTTTAAAATATTTTCGTCCTTCTTAATTTTTTGATATAATTTTTTCATAAAAAGGTAGGGAATATGTTTTTAGGTTTATTTTTTAAATTTTTAAAATATTTTGGCAAGGGATATGAAATAAAATTAATATACATGATTTTTATGGCATTTATGAGCAGTTTGCTTGAATTTTTAAGTATAGTAGTCGTTTTACCGTTTATTATGATAATGGTAAATCCCGGAAGAGTCGTAAATAATTCTGTTGCAATGTTTTTGCATAACAATTTTCATATTAACGGCATTATCAATATGATTATTGCTGTCGGAGCTTTAATGACATTAACTATTATTATAAAAAACATTTACAGTATTTCTATTTTATACTGGCAAAATAAAATTATGAGCCAATGGGGGCTTGAAATAAAAGAAAAAATGATGAAATTTTTTCTTTACTCCCCTTATGAAGCCGATTTAAAACGCGGGAGTACCAATATAATTAATGAAATTACAAAAAATGTTGATGATGTTATTAAATTCTTTGTATTTAAAGTTATACTGCTTATATCTAATACAATAGTAATAGTTTTAATATTTGCCGTATTAGTATGTATACTACCGTTATTTACACTGATAGCAATTCTGTTTTTCTCAATAGCAGGTACGCTGCAAAGCGGATTTTTCAGAAATTGGGGTATGAAATTAGCCGATAAAAGCTACAAATTAACAAATGGCCCGTATTCTTCCGTTATTAATACTTTAGCTTGTATTAAAGACATAAAAATTGCAGGATGTCAAAAATATTTTTATGATTACTATAACAATATTTCAAATAAAATAATACCATTTAATGAAAAAATTAATTTAATTCCTATGATACCGCAGTATATTATAGAGATAATATTTATTTTAACAATGATTATATTATGTTTGGGTATACTTGCTAAATTCGGAGAAAATCCCACAAATGTATTACTTTCTTTTGGTATAGTTGCCATAACAATATACCGTGTTGTTCCGCAAATATATAAAAACCAAGTTTACTTAAATTATATAAATTTATACACAAAACATTTGAACAGGCTTTTTGAAGTTTATGATGAATATTCCCAATATGAATATCCTGAAAAAGAAGATATAAAAACAAGAATGAATTTTTACGACAAGATTAAAATAAACAATTTAAGCTACTCATATAACAAAAAGAACAATGTTTTAAATAATATAAATCTTACAATCAATAAAGGTGAATTTATAGGAATTGTAGGACTGTCAGGAGCAGGAAAAAGTACTCTTATTGATTGTTTGTTAGGTTTACTGGATTACCAAGGAACAATAGAAGTTGATTATACTATATTAAATACAAATAATATAGCGGAATTCAGGAATATAGTCGGATATGTACCTCAAAAGATATGTACAATTGAAGGAGACATATATACAAATGTAGCTTGGGGTATAGAAAGAAAAGACATAGACAAAGAAAAAGTAGAGAATGTATTAAAAACAGCACAATTGTTTGATCAGCTTGTAACTACGGAAAACGGAATTGAAGTTGAATTAAAGCAGGATGGTTCAGGTCTATCCGGCGGACAAAAACAAAGAATCGGTATTGCAAGAGCTTTGTATAGAGATCCTGAAATAATTGTTTTAGATGAAGCTACTTCTAATCTTGATGTTAAAATTGAAAATAAACTTACTGAAATCATTAAAGAAATAAAAGGTGCAAAAACTATTATTGCAATTGCTCACAGATTAAGTACACTTCTATATTGTGACAGAATTGTTTATCTTAAAGACGGAGAAATAGTGGATGTCGGTTCATTCCAGTATTTATCCGAACGTCATAAAGATTTTGAAGAAATAGTTAAACTATCAAGAATAAAAATTGAAGATGAAGAAGATAATTAACATAAAATAAAAAAAGGAAGAGGGAATTTAATTCCCTCTTTTTTATTGTTTATGAATCTTATATTTTAGATAAACGTTTTTCTAATTTATCGAATCGTTTTTCAAACTCTTTATTTTGCTTTTGAAGAAGCTTATTTTGTTTTTGAATTTCTTCATTTTGTTTAATAAGAAGTTCATTTTGTTTTTCAAGATTTTCTATGCGTTTATCAAGCCCTGCTATTTTTGCTGTTAAATCTTGGATTAAAGCGTATATTTCTTTAACCGAATTAACCAAAGAAAATACAATTTCATCCGTTTTAATTTTTAAATATCCGTCACTATCTTCAAAAACAGAATTAGGAAATATTTTTTGTAAATCCTGAGCTATAACACCGATATGTTCAATTTTATCTTTATCATTTTTATAAGTATATTTTTTAACCTGTAAAGAAAGTATTTCGTTCAAGCCTTCTTTTGCGTCCGAAATAATATCTTTTAACCTTATGTCAGAAGCAGAACAAGTACAAGCATTTATACTTTCAATTTTTCGTTCCAATTCTGGTATTTTTTCTTCATTTATAGTACCTATACTTTCCTCGTTGCCTTGAATTTTACTCTGATGTTCAAATAATAACGTTGAAAGAAGACCAGTCGCTTCTGATGTAAAACCTGCACCTTTCATATTTTCAAAATACGCATCACTTGCAGAAACCCAGGCTGTTACTTCTCCAGAACCTTTAACCCAAGAAATTTTACCGCTTTCATCACCTGAAATTAATATATAACCACTACCTGTACTGTTAGGAATCTTAATTCCGGAAGTGCTTGGCAATTTTAATACAGGTGTTTTGCCATCTGTATCCAAAGCAAAACTCATTACTTTTTGCCCATTAAGCAACATATTAAGCTGTGGGTTAGTATTTTGTGAAACTACATTCATATTTACAATGCCGTTATCATTTGATTCATGAACAAGCCCGTTATTCTGCCCGTTTCCGAAAATACGCAAAGAATCATATTCTGCATCACTGTTCTTATAAGTATAAAAATCATAATAATTATATTGTTTTGCACTTTCAGGTTTTGTTTCAATTTTAAAATAATCCGGGTAATCAGGAGAGCCGACTTTAAATACATCCGCTAAAATTCCGACTTCACGACCAGCTTCGGCACTTGTGGTATCTTTTTGAGTTCTTCCGTATATTAAAGGATGTTTATCAGAATCATCAGCCCCTGTTGTACTGGTTATAAATAAACCGTTACTCATATCATAGCTGTAAACTGTATTACCGCTTGAATCTTTAGTCCAATTACCGTCAAAATAGTTACCTGCATTATAACCTATACAAATATTATTATGACCGCCGACCAAAACATTACAAGCACTGGCACCTAATGCAGTATTACCGCTTCCGAGTGAATGACCCAAAGCATTTGCCCCCACAGCGGTATTAGCGTCTTGTTGAGAATCTTTCGCATAGTCATATGACCCGCCTACCAATGCATTGGCACCTATAGCTACGGAATTTATCGAATTTATAACTGATAACATAGCATTTGTACCGACTGCAGTATTAAATCTGCTATTTCTTGTATTTCTTAACGCTTGCGCACCAATAGCAGTATTACCTCCTGAATTATCAGCTGTTTCATTCTTGTCAATACCTATCAAGAATCCTGATTCAAAACCAAGTGCAGTATTAAAATCAGAACTTACAACGTTATTTAATGACCTTTCACCAATAGCAGTATTAAATTGACCGCTGTTATCCGAGCTTAAAGCATAATGACCTAAAGCGGTATTATAGCCTTGAAACCCGTCCTCACCGTCTGTTAAATCAGCTAAAGAAAGCAAAGTACCAATACCTAAAGCAATATTATGAGTATCCAATGCTAACCTTCCGCCGTAGCTTATTTGGCTTGCTACATCTCCATTTTTCAGATTATAAAAGGATATGTGAGAATTCATCATATTGGTATTAACATTACCATCCAAAGATTGTTTTAATAACACCAATTTATCACCGTAATTAGAAATTCTCATAGTATCGGCACTGCCTAAAGATAAACCTTCAACATGCGAAGCTGATGAGAATAACTTAAGATTGCCCTCATCGCCTTCTGCTATTTTAGGCAAAGAATTAATACCTATTAAAGCACTTTGACCGGAACCCAAACCAAAATATGCATTATTTGAGCCTGCCCAATGCCATACAGATTCACGATCATTATTTCTTTTTGATACGGTAGGAATTGCAGCCGCAAGTACAATACTTATTACTAACAGTGCAATCAATAATTCCGCTAATGAAAATCCTTTTCTTTTACTTGTCATTATGTATTCTCTTTCCAATCTTTATAATTAAAAATAATATCATTTATCTTTATTCCCAGTTTTTCAGATTTTTCTTTCATGATTTCAAGAATTTTATCTTTATTGTAATATAATTCATTTGAAACATAAGAATCAGCACAAGAAATTATAAGTGAATTATTAGGTAAAATATCAATAAATCTAGAAAATTTTGATATTTTATCACCAACTGTTTCAGACCAAAGGTTAGCTAAACCGCTTTTTACTTCACTATTCCCTTTTAAATTTTCTAATTCTAAATCTTTTATAATATCTTGTATCATTTCAAAACTTGAATTGTTTAATTTATTCATAATAGTTAATTATAAACTATTTTTCAAAGTTTAACAACTCGGAATTTCTAATATATCCTTAACATGAGATACTATTTTTTTATGAATATCTTTTTCGCTTAATGTACCGTCAATTGAAATAAAATTATACTTTTTAATCATTTTTTGATACTCATCAAGACATTTACTCTGATAAATTTGAAAACTTTTATAAAAATCACTGCTAAGCCCGATATCTCTTCCTGATTCCCAATAATCAAGCCCCGTAGTTCCAATAATTCTTTTAAGCAAAATTTCAACAGGAACATCTAAATAAAATACCATATCAGGTTCAGGCGCATACTCATATAAATTCTTCACCCAGTTAATATCATGACCCCTTACAACATCTCTGGCATAAGCTGTATATATGTATCTGTCTAAAATAACAACAAATCCTGCTTTTAAAGCAGGCAGAATAATGTTCTCAAACCTGTCCGCAAAATCAGCAGCATATAAAAGACTAAATGTTGTTGCATTTAATAAATTTCGTTCTTTTGCGTCATTTATTGCGTCAGCTATGAATTTAGATGTTTTCCATTCGCTAACCATAGCTCCATAGGACTGATCTTCTATCCAGCGTTTTAATTTGCTTATCTGTGTTGATTTTCCTGAGCCGTCAGTGCCTTCTATTACTATTAATAAACCTTCATATCCATGTTTTGATTTATATTTCGCCATCTATAATTCAATCCCTTTTTGAGCTAAAACTTTCTTTACTTCTTCTCTGAAAAACAATTGTTTTTTATGTATACTTTCATTTGCGTCTATTTCAACAATCGAAAACTCTTTCAGCATTTTTTTATATTCATCGTTAACTCTTTTTTGAAATATTCTGTAACTTTCATAAGGGTCATTACTTATTTTTAAATCCATGCCCGCTTCATAAAACTTAGGAGAACGATTTGCGCAGATTCTTTCTAGAGAAACTTCTTCCGTTACTCTGAAATAAAGAGTTAAATCAGGTCTGACAGCGAATCCGTAAACCTTTCTGACCCAATCAGGGTCAACTCCCCTTGCAACATCACGGGCAAAAGCCGTATAAACATATCTATCCGCCAGAACTATAAAACCTGCCTTTAAAGCAGGAATAATAACCTGTTCCAGCCTGTCTGCAAAATCAACGGCGTGAAGAAGCGAAAATGTCCTCGGACTTAATAAATTTTTCTTTTTTGCTAATTTTGTAGTCTGTGAAATTAAATCAGATGAATTCCATTCCGTAAATATTACATCCTGCTTTAAAGATTTAAGCCAATCCCTTAAAATTACCAGCTGTGTAGATTTTCCTGAACCATCAATACCTTCAACACATACAAGTGTCCCCGGCAAATTATGCGGCTGATTAAATCTGTCCTTTTTTTTCATCACATTTTCCCTTATTGATATTTATCATATCACAAATCATTATTTTTAATTTTATACTTTTCTTTTTGTGACATTATATTTCAAACATTCAGGTATTGTTTATTAATTACTTTTTAAATACTTACACCATAAATATTAACACCTTTTGTAACGAAATGTTAAAAGTGTAAAATATACACGATATTTTTTTTTGATTCGTGGCATTTTAAAATTGTGAGGATAATAAGAATAAGTGTTGTGTGTTAAATAAGTGAATCTTTCCCTGATTCCTCTCTCTGATAAAAAATTAATGAAACCGATATAAATCGGTTTTTTTATTGTACAAAATTACACTTATTATCTACACCCTATTCCTGTTTATGTAACAGTTTTATTATATTTTTCCCTTCATCCGAATACATGTTCGACCGCTTATTTTTTATATCGGTTATAATTTCCAAATATTTAGAACTTTTTAATAAATCAACTGAATTTTTTAATATTTCTAAACATTTTTCAATATTTGCTTTATTAAAATTCATCATATCATTAGCCATAACGATATTAGACATAGCAAGCCGAGTCATATCTCTAAACCCCGATGACGCCATTAATAATGCCAGTTGATTATCCTGTGCCGTTTCAAATATGGCTTGAGAAATTAACATCGGCATATGGCTTATTAATGCCGCCGCCATATCATGCTCCTTTGCATTTGTTACTACTATATCGGCACCTGTCCGATTGATTATATCACTTACTTTTTTTATATCAGCTTCATTTATATCTTCAGAAGGAGTTAAAATCCATTTAGCACCTTGAAAAAGCTCTTTAAACGATGAATTATACCCGTTAAATTCCGTTCCTGCCATCGGGTGCGAACCTATAAATTTATACGGGCGCTTCTTCTCCATTACAAATTCTTTTACGCTTGCACAGTCTAAAACTATTGTGTCTTTACATAAAACCTCTTCCAGCTTATCTAAAATTTCAAGCGTCTTACTTATTGGAGACGCTACAAAAACAATATCACAGCACTTTAAATTATTTATATCATTTGACACATTTGCCGTTAATTCTTTTGCCTGATTTATAGTTTCTTTATTTCGTGTTACAGCATAAACTTCATATCCTAAATTTACTATACATTTAAATAAAGATCCGCCTATTAATCCTAAAGATACTATTCCTATTTTCATTTTTTCACCTTTTTATAATATTAAATTAAATATAATAATGTTACAAAATGTTAACAAATATTCATAAATTTGCGTAGTATAAAATTCTGTGTAATAATACAAATAAATTAATAGTCTAACCATTCCTTTCTTGACTTATGCGGCTTAGGTCGCATTTTATTTTGCTTAAAATCGAAAATACCGCTTTAAACAAGCGGTATTATATATTTTATATGAAAATAACGGATATCATTAAACAGATGTTTCAAACGGATTATTCAAATTGTTTAAGATTTCTAATGCGGATTTTGAATCTTCATCAAGTTCACCGTTCATTTGATAGTTTGAATTTATCTTCTCGCTTGCAGCATTTTTTAATTCTTCTATCTTAACTGCATCTTTTGCAAATTCTTCCGTTTGCTTATTTTTAACAATTTCTCTTTCAGAATCACCTGTTATAGATTTAGTAAGCTTACCCATTAAGAATGAACCAGCTAAGCCTCCTACGAATCCTGCAGCAGCGCCAACAGCTGAACCTATGCCGGGGAATATGGCAGTTCCGATTGCGGTTCCTAAAGCAACACCAACTTGTTCACCGGCTATAAATCCAAATGTATCACCAACTACTTTTACTGATGATTTCCCTAACTGCTTCATTCCGCTTTTAAAACCGAGTTCTTTAAATGTAGGAACTACCTCAGAACACATTTCAAAAAATCCGCTGAATACAAGCATTATACCGGCACCGCTTGATTTAAACAGTTTCCCTAATTTACCTAAAATCCCTTTTTTGCCTGCTTGTTCAGCTCCTTTTGTTCCAATTTTAAACAGTTTACCGAAAATTCCTTTTTTTACTCCAGTTTCGGCAGTTTTTTCCGCCGCTTTTTCAATTGTTTCTTCCGCAGCTTTTTCAGCTATCTTTTCTCCGACTTTTTCGGCTGTTTTTTCGGCAGCCTTCTCTGCAACTTTTTCTTCAGCTTTGACAGCACCTTTTTTAGCAGCCTTTTTTGCTGCTGATTTTATTGCAAAATACTCTTCTTTTGATTTTGTTGCACTCAAAATATAATCAAATATTCTGGAAGATAATTTTCCTTCACCGTGCAATAATGTATTTAATGCATTTTTATTTACTTCACCAAGTTTTTTCATTGGCTCGCTTATTAATTTACCGCCTATTTTTTTATTTCTCCTTAAAAGATTTATAAACGGCAGTCCTTCAAATAATAAAGATGAACTCATCCCGCTCTTTACATTACTTGTAAATGTATCAGGAGCTTGTGTTAACGGTTTATTATTTACATAATTTTCTAAAGCTTTTATATTATCATTCTTAATATTTTCGTTAAGTGTATTACTAACATCAATTGAGTTTATTGACATTGTCATTTATATTAAATCCCACATTTCTTTACTACACATGTATATAAAGTTTTTGGAAGCTTATAAATTTACAAAAATTTAAAAAATTATTAAAAATATTAAGAAAATTTTAATTTCTTTAATTAATATCAACAACGCTTACCCCGTCACCGCCTTCAGCGGTTTCACCGGGTCTGAACTTTGCAACATAAGGTGAATGCATTAAATACTCTCTTATTGCTTGCTTTAATGCACCCGTTCCGTGTCCGTGAATTATATATACGGGACTTAAATTTACCAAAGAAGCTTTATCAAGATATGCTTCAACTTCATCTAATGCTTCTTCCGCTCTATATCCTCTTAAATCAAGAGTCTGAGATAATGTACGCCTTTCTATTGCAAAATCTGTTTTATAAACACCTTTTGCCTTTACATCTTTTTTAATAAGATTTTCATTTAATACGGCAAGTTTATTCATTTTTATTTTCGTTTTCATCAATCCCAATTGTATTTGAACATTCTTGTTCTTATCGGGAAGTGCTAATAAAATAACTTCTTGATTTAATTCTTTTATCATTAATTTATCACCGATTTTTACACATTCCCAATTTATAGGAGTATATTTTTCGGCAATTTCATCTTCATCCTCTTTGAAACCTTTTCTCATAACTGTTTCAATATTAGCTAAACGATGAAAACTTCTTCTTGCAATCTTTTCGGACTTTTCTTCCCTCATTTGCTTTAATATATCTTTTATCTCTTCTCTTGCTTCATCTATTGAAGTTTCATATTTTTTCTTATAAATATGTATATTTTTCTTTTTCTCTTTTTTAATTTCATTTAATTTATCGGTAAGACTTTGTTCTAAGCGTTTAACATTCTCTTCTTTTTCTTCAATAATCTTTTTAGAATCAGATAATTCCTGTTGAGTTTTTTGTAATTCTTCCAAGACTTTTGCGGTATTATCTTTTTGGTTAAAATAAATATCCCTTGCATTATTTATAATTTGTTCTTTTAATCCCAAATTTTTACCGATTGCTATAGCATTACTTGCCCCGGGTATACCGATTAATAACTTATAAGTAGGATTTAATGTATTAATATCAAATTCCACTGAAGCATTAATATACCCCTGCTTTAAATATGCAAGCGATTTCAGTTCGCCATAATGTGTTGTAGCCAGTATAAACGCTTTTTTTGACTGCAAATATTCTAAAATAGCTTCTGCTAATGAAGCACCTTCTTTAGGATCTGTTCCCGCCGATATTTCATCCAGCAATATAAGTGTTTCTTCATCAGCATGATTTATTATGTTAACTATATTTGTCATGTGAGAAGAAAAAGTTGATAAACTTTGGATTATACTTTGCTCATCGCCAATATCGGCAAATATTTTTTTGAACGGGTATATTTTAGCCTCATAACAAGGTATATGAAGCCCTGCTTTTGTCATTAAGGTTAATAAACCTGCAGTTTTTAGTACAACCGTTTTTCCGCCCGTATTTGAACCTGTTATTATCATACAGTTTTTATCTGTATCCATATAAAAATCATTCTCGACAATATCCGGCTTTGATTTTATTAATACGGGATTTTTCATCATCTTTAATTCTAAAAGTTTTTCATCCGAAATATCAGCACTTACTCCGTCAAATGACGCTGAATATTTCGCTTTCGCAAATATAAAATCCAGTTCAACAAGTATTATATTAGATACTTTTATTTCTTCACTATGCACTGATATTTTATCCGAAAGTATTTTAAGTATTTTTTCCGTTTCAATATTTATTTGAATTTCAATTTCTCTTATTTTGTTATTTAATCCGACTAAAATTTCAGGTTCAATAAAATACGTTTGATTACTTGCTGAAACATCGTGAACAATACCTGATACTTTATTTTTACACTCTGCCTTTACCTGAAATACCGTTCTCCCGTCTCTTTCAGTATATATAGTATCTTGCAGATTGGATGTAAAATCGGGATTTTGCAACAGAGATGAAGCACATACTCTTACATTTTGATTTGTATCTCTTAATGCTTGATATAAAGCCTTTAATTCTTTTGTAGCTTCCTCTTTTACTCTACCTGACGGTGTAAATGTATTATATATATTATCTTCCAATTCTTTATCGGCAAATAATTTTTCTCTAAACTCAGCTAATTTAGGAAATTCTTCCGCATTATCCGAAAGAAAATTTCTCATTAATCTTGATGTTCTTAAAGTTTTTGCAATATCTGTTATTTCTTCTTCATTAAGCCTTATTTTCTTTTTGGAATCATCTAAACTTTTTTCAACTTCATAGATATTCTCTAACGGAATATTTAAAGCCTTATTTATTATTAATCTTGCTTCATCGGTAAGAATAAGTTCTTTTTTTATTGTATTAACATCATCAAAAACAGCACAATTAAGACATCTTTCACGCCCAAGAGTGCTGAGTGCATAACTGCTTAAGTATGAAAGCACTTTATCAAATTCTAAAATTTCATTAATCGATTTACTCATAAGATAATTATAAACAAAAAAGAAGGATAGGAAAAAATCCTATCCTTCTTAAATTATAAATTTTTAACTATTTCTTAGCTAAAACTTTACCGTCAACAATTTCTTTGAATTTTTTACCGGCAGTAAATACAGGAGCTGTCTTAGCAGGGATTTTAATTTTAGCACCTGTTTGAGGATTACGTCCTGTTCTTGCTGCTCTTTTTCTTGCTTCAAATGTACCAAAACCAACTAAAGTAACCTTTTTACCTTTAGCTAATGTTTTTTCAATAGTTGACATTAAAGTATTTAAAATTTCAGCTGCATCTTTTTGTGTAACTTTTGCTTTTTTTGATACTTCTTGTACTAATTCTTCTTTATTCATGGTATAAACCCCTTTCCATTAAATATAACAATCTTATTATAGCCATTTTTTTTAACTAGTCAATACTTTTTTTTAAATACAGTATTATATTTCAAGAATGTTTATTTATTTTTCATCGTTGGAAAGGCAATAACATCACGAATTGTAGTAGAATTAGTCAAAAGCATAACAAGCCTGTCAATTCCCATACCCATACCTCCGGTTGGCGGCATGCCGTATTCTAATGCATTAATAAAATCTTCATCAATATCACAAGCTTCTTCATCACCCTGAGCTTTTGCTAACGCTTGTGCTTCAAATCTTTCACGCTGATCAACAGGGTCAGTTAATTCTGAGAATGCATTTGCAAGCTCCCAGCCATTTACTTTTGATTCAAAACGCTCCGTTAAACGGGGATTGCTTCTGTGAACTTTTGCTAAGGGAGATATTTCTCTCGGATAATCCATTATATGAACAGGCTGTATTATATACGGCTCTACTTTATCTTCAAAAACAGCTTCAACAATTTTACCCCAGTTCATGTTTTCTTCAAGCTCTACACCAAGTTTCTTTGCAGCTTCTTCGGCTTCTTTTGCCGTCATAAATTCAGCAAAATCTACACCCGTTGCTTCCTTTATTGAACCTATCATTGTCTTTCTATCCCATGGAGGAGTTAAATCTATTTCATTTTCACCGTATTTTATTTTTGTTGTTCCTAATACTTCTTTAGCAACAAAAGCTACCATATTTTCGGTTAATTTCATCATGTCATTATAATCAACATAAGCTTGATAAAGCTCTATTGTAGTAAATTCAGGATTGTGAAGTGAATCTATCCCTTCATTCCTAAAACATCTGTTTATTTCAAATATTTTTTCCGACAGTCCGCCAACCATAAGTCTTTTTAAATGAAGCTCAGGTGCTATTCTCATATACATAGGTATATCTAAAGCATTATGATGTGTTTCAAAAGGTCTTGCATTTGCACCGCCTGCTTGTGCATGTAACATCGGTGTTTCTACTTCCAAAAAACCTTGGGATGTAAGATATTCTCTTATTTTTTGTATGATTAATCCTCTTTTTCTGAATGTCTCCCGTACTTCTTCATTCATAATCATATCAACATATCTTTGACGGTAACGTGTTTCAACATCTGTTAATCCGTGAAATTTTTCGGGCAGCGGTTTTAAAGATTTTGTTAATATCTCTAAATCTACTGTCTTTAAACTGAGTTCACCTCTCGGTGTTCTTCTTATATCACCTGTAAAGCCTACGATATCACCTATATCAACCATTTTTAACAGTTTCATTTTTTCTTCATCAAGATTTTGTTTATGAGAGAATATTTGTATTTTACCTGTATCATCCATTAAATCAATAAACATGCCTGTATTTCTAATAGCCATAACTCTGCCGGCAACACTGTATCGGTCTTGAGTTTCTTCGCCAGCTTGTAAATCTTTATATTTTTCCTGCAATTCATTTGCACTTGCAGTTTTTTCAAATTTGTAAGGATAGGGATTAATCCCTTTTTCTCTTAAATCGTTAGCTTTTTGCAATCTGCCTTGTCTGATTGTATCTATTGACGATGTTGATTCTTTAATATCCTGCATATTACTCTCCAAATTATTCTTTTTATTTAAATTTTATCATTAACATATAATTTGTGCAGTAACAGCATTATAAAAATAAAAAATTAAAGTTTGAGAAATATCGCTTTGAGAATTTTATTTTTTTAATTTAATTTGAATTTATTTCATTTTTCGGTAAATAATAAAAAATTAAAGTTCATAGCGGAGTATAGTAAAACTTCTTAGCGAAGGAACGGCAAAAGCCCCGTCTGTTTGAAGGCGAAAGCCTGAGTTACGGGGCTGAAACTGAGCTTAGAAGTAATCTATACGGAGCGAAAGAACGCAATTTTTTATTATTTACTAAAATAATAAATTAAAATAAAAAAAAGAGATGTAAATAATAAAAAATAATAAAATTTATTGACTGATAGAAGCTATCATCATTTAATATTAATGTTATGAACGGATTATCGTTAACAACAAAAATACTGAAAGGAATGGAAACAAGTTCATCACTTGGCATGTTTGCAAGAGATACAGGCGGATGTTTAAGTGCAAAACTTGCCATATCAAGAAGCAAGGATGAAGCAAAAGAAATAACTTTTGCCGAATTAACCGAATCCGCTCTTTTCTATTTTTCCGCTCCTTTATTAGCTAAATCCTCATCAAAATTATTCGCTAAATTATATGGTATTGATAGGAATCTTATTTCACAGCCTTTAAAAAACATTCAAGAAACATCAAAAAACAATATTAAAAAGATAAAATCAGCCAAATTAGGACAAATTACATCAGTATTTGGACTTATACTTCCCATTGTTTTTGCTATTGCTCCGATTAGAAATTTTTTAACATACTCTAATAACGGTAAGGAAGAATTTGTATCAGTTGTAGGACTTAAAGATAATAATGATAAATCAAAGCATAAAGAAGCAAAAGAAAAAGCCCTAAATCTTAGCAAAAAACTTATTGGAGTATCATTAACATCACTTGCAATATCATCAAGCATTCTACTTGGTATGAAAAACAATAAGTTTTACAACAAAATAGAACCATTCATAACAAAATTTGTTAAAACGTTTGAATTTACAAAAAATAATGATTTAAAGCTGTCGCATTATGGTGCATTCATATATCCCGTAAGTATTGCCAGTTATTTTTATGCTTCAAGAGATAAGTATGAAAAACAAGAAAATGTAAGAAGATTTGCAACAACCGTTCCATTATTGTTTTTTGGTGAAAAGGTAATTGAAAAACCAATCTATAAAGTTTTTGATAAAATATTTAATACAAAAGTTGCGGAAAATGGTACAATAAAAACATATAATGAAATATTGAAACTGCCTGAAAAATTGCAAAGTCAATATTTAAAAAGCAAAAATTATGCTTATGCCTTAACCTTTTTAATTAACACAATGGCAATTGCATTTGGCGTCGGATTATTAAACAGAATTTCAACAAAGAAAAGATATGAACGTGAACAACAGCAAAAACAAAATACATTTGTATGTTAAAAGGATAAATAAATGAATAATACTGATAAATATAAAGAACTTGGATTTGCCAAATTAGATTTTGAACGCTCAAAAAGAAGAGGCTACCCTGAAGCAGTATTTTGTGAATGCAAAACAAATGAACAGCTTATTAAAATATTTTCCGCATTTAAAGAACAAGGTTCTAATGTAATCGGTACAAGAGCAACCATAGAGCAATACAATGAAATAAAAAAACATATAAATGAAGTTGAATATAACGAAAAAGGCAGAATAATAACACTTACAATAAAACCTATTGAAAAAAAAGGGGAAATTGCGGTTTGTACAGGCGGAACGGGAGATATTCCAATAGCCGAAGAAGCAGCACTTACGGCAGAATTTTTCGGAAGTAATGTTATAAGATATTATGACATTGGTGTTTCAGGTATTCACAGACTGTTTGATAAAATTGATGACATAAGAAAAGCAAACGTTATTATTGCTGTTGCTGGTATGGAAGGTGCTTTAGGCTCTATAATTACGGGTATGGTTAATTCACCTGTAATAGCAGTACCGACATCAATAGGTTACGGCTCATCATTTAAAGGATTAAGCGCACTTCTCACCATGCTTAATTCTTGTGCTGAAGGCATGACTGTTGTAAACATAGATAACGGATTTAATGCAGGTTACAGTGCAAATCAGATAAACAGAAAAATTGCGGGAGTTTAATATGAAATTATATTTTGAATGTAATTCGGGAATTTCAGGTGATATGTCGGTTGCTTCATTAATCGACCTTGGTGCAGACGTAAAAAAGCTTGATAAAACACTAAATTCTATGAATTTAAATAATGAATTTACATATGAAATAAAAAAAGTAAGTATAAACTCTATTCAAGCAACGGATTTTAATGTGATATTGCCTAATCATGAGCATCAAGAGCATTCACATCACCATCATGAACACAGAAATCTTGATGATGTAAATAAAATAATAGAAAAAGCAGATATGACGGAAAATGCAAAAGCATTAGCTAAAAAGATATTCAAAATTGTAGCGGAAGCAGAAGCCAAAGTTCACGGAAAACCTATTAATGAAGTACATTTTCACGAAGTCGGAGCAATAGATTCCATTATAGATATTGTAAGTTTTGCCGTATTATTTGACGATTTAAATCCTGAAAAAGTATATTTTTCGCCATTAACAGAAGGTCATGGAACAATAGGGTGCAGACACGGAATTTTAAATATTCCCGTACCTGCAGTTTGTGCTATTGCACAGGAATATAAAATTCCGATAAGAATAACCGATAATGAAGGAGAAATGGTAACGCCAACCGGTATAGCAATAACAGCTTCACTATATACCGGCGAGAAACTGCCTAATGAAATTATTATTGAAAAAGTAGGAAACGGTGCAGGCAAAAGAAAATATAAAAATCCTGTTTTAAGAGCTATCATAATAAAGTAACCATGGAAAAAAAATTTAAAATTCTTATAAATAATTTAAAATTAATGTCAAACAAAGGAATTTGTATTGCATTTTCTGGCGGTGTTGATTCATGTTTGTTAACTTATATCTGCAAAGAATTTAATATCACGGCAATTACTATAAATACTCAGTTTCAAACCAAAGAAGAAATTAATAACTGCATAGAATTTTGTCAAAAATATAATATTAAGCATAAAATAATCAACATAAATACACTTGAAAATGAAATAATTTCCAATAATCCCATAGACAGGTGTTATCATTGTAAAAAAACAATTTTTTCAGTATTAAAAAATTTTTGTAAAAATGAAAATATAGAATATATTTTAGACGGAACAAATGCAGATGATATTAATGTATATCGTCCGGGATTAAAAGCTCTGAAAGAATTAAATATATTATCCCCTTTTTTAAAACATAATATAACTAAAAATGAAATACGAGCATACTCAAAATTAATAGGTTTAAAAACATACAATCAACCGTCAATGCCGTGTATGGCAACACGTTTTCCATATAATACGAAATTAACTGCCGAAAAAATAGAAACAGTAAAAAAAGGTGAAAATATATTAAAAAACATCGGGTTTTTCCCTGTAAGATTAAGACTTTATAATGACTTAGCGAGAATAGAAACAGAAAAAAACAAATTTAATGAATTTATACTAAACAAAGAAACAATAATCAAAGAATTAAAAAAACTCGGCATAAAATATATAACTTTAGATATTGAAGGTTTAAGATCCGGAAGTATGGATTTATAAAATTAGTAATAAATCTAATAACAGTGCTTTTTTAACCTTATATTCAAAACTTTTTATTACAATTTTGTAACAATTTAGATATTTTTCTAAAGAATTTTTTCAAATTTCCGATTACAAAAAAAGTATTAGAAATGAGGATTAAAAAAATGTCAACCATTAGAAGTAATTACAACGATTATGGAAAAAGAGATACGATAAATTCACAACAAGTTTCCGTGAAAAATCAAAGAGGTGTAATAATTTCGCAACAAAATCAACAAAATTTAGCAGAAAAATTAAAAGCAAATTCTACACAAAATGATGAATTAGTAAAAGAAGAAACTGCTAAACAAACTACAGAAGAAAAACCAGAAAAAACTAAGTCAGCAAAAGATAATTTAAAATCCGCAATAGTAGATGCTGCTGTTGAAGATTATATTACACGTCTAAAAACAAAAGGTGAAACAGAGCAGCTTATTAAAAATAATGAAGAAGAATATAAAAAAGCTGAATCTGAATTTTTTGGAAATATTTCAAAAAATTTAATAAATAATGTAATTAAAAGAGAACAAGATAAGACTCAAAACAAGAAAGATATCATAGATACTGCTACAAAAAATGTGGTAGACAATATGATTGAACGTGAAAAAACCAAGACCGAAGTGAAAGAAAATGTTCAAAAGAATATAACAGAAACTATTACAAATTTCTTAAAAGAAATTTTTCAACCGGGTAAAAAACTTACAGGTGATGTTACAAATTTATTCGGAAATATGAGTACTTTACAACAATTAGCGCAGAAAACAGCAAATGAATCACAAATAGAAGTATTACAGCAAAAAGTTGATGAAAAACAAGCTGAACTTAATGAACAACAAAAATTAACAGAACAACTTCAAAAAGAATGTGAAGAAATAGAAAAAGCAAAAGCTGAAAAAGAAAATGAAATTCAAGAAAACAGCGAAGCAATGAAAAAACTTGATGAACAAATTAAAGAGCAAATTGATATTATTAATAATATTAATTTTAATAAAATTAATATTTTTGATGATACGGATATAAAAACAGCAAAAGAAGCTCAAGAAAAAATAACAGATTTATATAATCAGAAAAAAATGTTATTAAATGAATATGTAAATGATTTTAATGAATTACAAGGACTAACGACAGAATTAGCAGCAAAAAATTTAGAAATAAACAAACAACAAATAAATTGTAATATGTTAAATAGTTTTGTCGAAGAAATAAAAGGACAAATATCAAATATAAAAAATTTAACTTTGTCACCGGAAACTGAATTAAATAATACAGATTCTAATATGTTAACTGATAATGAAAATTCCGATATATTAAATAATGAATTTGATAAAAATTTAAATAATGCGATGGAAATTTTTGGCAATTCCTCTTCAAACAAAGAAGAAACCAATTATGAAATCGATGATTTAGAAGAAAAAGAACAAGAGAGAGAGTTATAAACTCTCTCTTTTTTTTATTTTTTGTAATCATACCATTTTTCAAAAGTTGAAAAATAGACAACAGTATAATTTTTTACACCTTTTTCAATTCTAAATATTTTATCAAAGAAGAAAAACAAAGGATAATAAACAAAAAACGGGAGCTTGGTAAATCTATCAATTAAAAACAGAGTTCTGTTTCTTACAAATTCTTTATCTTCATCTTTAATTTCCAAAATATTTTTAAAGTCATATTTCATCATATTAAAGAATTTTCTTTTATAAGGGAATCTAATTTTCATAAACCACCAATAAAGTGTTATAACTTTATAATCCCAATAAAAGTATTTCATTTCATCGAACAAATTAATTTTTTTAAGGTTATCACCGATTAAATTAAATATTTTCAAATAATCAAAAAATATATAATTTCTGGAATTAGTAACGGCATTTTTTCTGTTGCACCTGTAATAAATCAAATCTTCTCTTAAAACAGCCATTTTTTCAGCTTTAAATAAAGCGTCATAAACAAAAACATTATCTTCAAAGAAAATATCACCGGGAAATTTTACGTTTTTATTTATTAAGAAATCACGTTTATACATTTTATCCCACGGAACGGACGTCTGCCAAAAAACGGAATATTTAATATCACGCCAATTAAATGTTTTCTCATCAAATTCTTCGGAAATTTGTTTCAATTTAGCATAAACATGATTTCTGTCTATTTTTCCCGTTTGATCATCAAACTGATTCCAGGTGCATAAAACGATATCGCAATCCATTTGAACAATTCTGTTATAAAGTTTTTCAAGAGCATAAAGTTCCATATAATCATCACCATCGATAAAGAAAATATACTCACCTCTTGCCATTTTAACGCCGAAATTTCTTGCAATACCTTGTTTTAAATTTTCACTATTTTTATAAATAGTAAATCTTTTATCATTTTGCGCATATTCTTTAACGATATTTAAAGTATTATCAGAAGATTTATTATCAACAATAATAATTTCAATATCTTTAAGAGTCTGATTAACAACGCTGTCAAGAGTTTTTCTTATATATTTTTCCACATTATGAACAGGAATTATAACAGATACTTTTGGAGCCATATTATTTACCTCAAGAATAATTATAGACTAAAAAGAATAATTTTTTATATAATAAAAATATGATATTAAAAGAATTTTCAAAATACTTAAGGGAAAACAAAGAACAAAATTCAGTAAAACTGTTAAACGAATGGATTATAAAAAGACTAAAAAATCCTTCTTTAGAGAAAGTTGACAATATATTAAAAACAGAACTTTATTATGCTGAAAACAACAAAAAGAAAACATTAATAATAGCAAAGAGTGAAACAGGCAGAACTCTATTAAAAGCACTATATAATTTTTCATTAAGTTTTGAACAGTACAAGCTTGCAAAATTTTTACATGACAAAAAATCAAATGATTTTAAACATGAATGAAACATAATAAATAAGCATGTTTGCATGCCTTTTTTGTATCAAAAATTTACAAATAAAACAAAAGATAAGATGTAGAAAACTTGTAGAAAACTTTTTTAAATGTTGTTTAAAATTTTTATAAAAAGAAGAAAAAAAAATTTTTTAATTATATTTATACAAATTATAAACAATTTTAAAAAATTAAGTTAAAAGTTTTAGACAATCTAAAATTATTATAAAATAAGGATTTGAGGCACTTTTATACAGGAAATAAAATACTTATTATTACTATTATTTTTTTTATATAAAATAATAACTAAATAATATAAAAACTAAGTTTATCAATTCTATTTTTTTAGTATATAATAAGAAAGTGCAAAATTAATTGAGGATAAATTATGTTTTTTACAATAGATAAAGATTCTTTGTTAAATAAATTAAAAATAGTAGAAAAAATAACGGCACAAAGAGGAAATGTACAGCCTGTACTTTCAAACATACTGTTTGAAGCAGAAAATAATATGCTCAATTTAAGTGCAACGGATTTATATATATCGGTAAAAGCAAAAGCGTCTGCAATTGTAAAAAAGGAAGGAAAAATAACACTTCCTGCAAAAAAACTTTTGGAAATAGCTGCAAAATTGCCTGATAAACCCGTAGAATTTTCTTTAAACGAAGATAATAATATAGTAAGTATTGTTTGCGGTAATTCAAAATTTGAAGTTATCGGTATATCAGCTCAAGAATTTCCGAAAACAAATGATGAAATTAGCGACGGAACTGATATTGAAATAGAATTGGAACCGTTATTAAAATCAATAAAGAATACGGTTTATGCTGCTGCAAATTATGAAAACAGAAATGTAATTTCAGGTGTTTTTTGTCTGATAAAAGATACAAAACTTGAAATGGCTGCAACTGACGGTAATCGTTTAACAAGAATTATAGAAACCATAAAAAATAATGATTCTAAAAATGCAAAAATAGTAATTCCTTCACGAACATTGAATGAATTTTTAAGAATTTGTTCTTTTATATCGGAAGAAAATGTAATATTAACAGTTGATAAGTCAAAAATAATGTTTAAAACCATGAGTTTTTCATTGACTTCGCAATTAACGGAAGGAGAATATCCTCCATATGAGCAGTTAATACCAAAAACAGCCGCAAACAATGCTGTAATTCCGAAAGATGAATTAATATCAGCATTAGAAAGAGTTTCTACAATGGTAAATGATAGAAACAGCATTGTTAAGTTTATTTTTAATAATAATAATTTGTTATTAAAAGCTGAAACACCAAATTCAGGTACATCTGAAGATATTATAGAATGTAATTATTCGGGTGATGAATTAGCTATGGCATTTAATTATAAATATGTATTGGACTCCGTAAGAACTATGGAAGCAAAAAATGTAATAGTAGGTTTGAACGGAAGTTTATCAGCCACAGTATTTAAACCTGAAAGTGAAGAAAATTATATTTGTTTAATAATGCCGATACAGATAAAATAAAAGGTCAGATATGAAAGTCAGTGTAAAAGTTCCTGCTACAACAGCGAATTTGGGTCCCGGTTTTGATTGTTTAGGATTAGCACTTCCTATATATAATGAAATTACGGTAGAAGAAACAGTTATGCCCGGAAGCGGTATTGAAATTAATGTTATAGAGGATAGTGAAACTTTTGATATATTATCAATACCTAAAAATGAAGATAATATTGTATATAAAGCTATAGAGTTATTATATAATTTTGTAGGTCAAAGTGTAAGTGATATAAAAATAACAATAAAAACTAATATTCCCGTAGCAAGGGGATTAGGTTCGAGTGCTTCGGTTATAGTAGGAGGTTTGCTTGCGGCAAACAAGCTTCTTGGAAATCCTGCCGATGATAATGTATTATTATCAATAGCTTCGGAGGTGGAAGGACATCCTGATAATGTTGCTCCTGCTATGTTTGGAGGTTTTTGTTTATCTTCAATGGAAGATGACGGAAGTGTTTCGGTTTCAAAAATAGAATGGCCCGAAGATTGGAAATTAACCGTTTTAATACCTGATTATGAACTTGATACCAGAATAGCAAGATCTGTTTTGCCTGAAACTGTTAGTATAAGTGACGCTTCATATAATGTCAGAAAATGTGCGATGTTAATTAATTCATTGTACAGGCAAGATAGCGAAATGATGAAAAAATGTTTAAAAGATAAACTTCATCAACCTTACAGAAAAGACTTAGTAAAAGGTTTTAATGAATTATGTAATTTACTGGAAAATAAAGATGATATATTAGGCTGTGTAATATCAGGTGCAGGGCCTACTATATTGGTTATTTCTAAAAATGACGGTTTTGAAAAAGTTGAAAATGAAGTAAAAGATGTTTTTGAAAATATAAATATAAAATGTGATATAAGAACATTTACAGTTGAAAACGAAGGTAGTTTAGTTATATAAAGGAGATAGATATGAAAAAATCCGTAAAAGATTTAGGCGACATAAAGGGCAAAAAAGCTCTTGTAAGAGTAGATATAAATGTTCCTCTTGATGAAAACAAAAATGTAACTGATGATACAAGAATACAGGCAATTTTACCTACAATAAATTTCTTAAAAGAAAGAGGAGCAAAAATTATATTAATGGCGCATTTAGGCAGACCAAAAGGCGAAAAAAATCCTGAATTTACTCTTGCGCCGGTTGCAAAATATATGACAAAATTATTAGGTGAAGAAGTAATGTTTATACCGGATGTTGACAGAGCTGAAGAAATGCTGAAAAATTTAAAAGACGGTCAGATAGCATTACTGGAAAATATCAGATACTATAAAGAAGAAGAAGCAAAAGATGATGATATGACATTTGCAAATAAACTTGCAAAACTTGGTGATTTTTATGTAAACGACGCTTTTGGTGCTGCTCACAGAAACCATACATCAACTGCAAAATTAGCAAAAGTTTTAAAACCTGCAGTATCAGGGTTATTAATGGAAAAAGAAATCAGATGTTTATCAGAAGCTCTTGATAATCCTACAAGACCATTTACGGCTGTTGTGGGTGGTGCTAAAGTTTCATCTAAAATAGGTGTTTTGGAAAATCTGCTGGATAAAGTAGATAATATGATAATCGGCGGAGGTATGGCATATACATTTGTTAAAGCTAACGGCGGTAAAATAGGTAATTCTATTTGTGAAGATGACCAATTGGATGTTGCAAG
>CANROV010000002.1 GCA_947632315.1 Candidatus Gastranaerophilales bacterium | reverse complement strand
ATTAATGTTTGCAGAAATTGAGGTAATATCGCCATTGAAGCCAAAAGCACCAAATTTACAACCACCTGCACTAATGTACCCAATGAAAAATTCTTATCTTTAAACACGCTTAAATCTACAAGTGTATTTTTTCTTGTTAATTGAGAAACGAAGAAAAACACTGCTGAAATAACACAAATTACAGCTGTTCTTCTCACCCACGCAGCTTGAAACCAATCGGCATTATTACCTTTATCCAAAATTATTTGCAGAGTTACAAGCCATATAGTTAAAAGGAAAAATCCTATAGTATCAATTCTGACATTTTTTTGTTTCATAGCATAAGGCGGATCTTCAAGCAAATATTTTATTAATATCAAAGTCACTACACCAATAGGAATATTTATAAAAAATATCCAAGACCAATTAAAATTATCCGTAATCCATCCGCCTAAAACAGGCCCGATAATCGGAGCAATTACAACAACCATGCCAAAAAGCGACATCGCTTTTCCACGTTCCCGTATTGAGAAATTCTCAAGTAAAATTGCCTGTGCTAAAGGAAGTAATGCTCCCCCGCCAAAACCTTGCAATATCCTTGCAAATATCATCATTCCCAATGAATTTGAAATACCGCATAAAAATGATGAACATACAAATAATAATACGCTGAACGTAAAGAATGCTTTTCTGCCCATTAACTTGCAGAACCAATCAACAGCGGGAATAATTATTCCCGAAGCTATTAAATAGCTGGTTAATATCCATAGTGCTTCTTCTCTTGAAGCACTAAAGCTCCCAGCCATATGTAAAAGTGCAACGTTTGCTATTGTTTCATCAAGTACAAACATAAATGCCGCACCAATTATTGGAACTGACACTATCCAAGGATTAAATTTCGGTGTCCATTCTTCATTTGAAGTAATATTTTCTGACATTATTTAACTCTTACTTTTGGTTCGACACTCATGCCTGCTGCAATATTATATTCATCAAGATTAATATCTTCGGTAAAAATAATTTTAACAGGAATTCTTTGAACTATTTTTACAAAAGAACCGACGGCATTTTCAGGAGGAAACAGACTGGACTTTGCCCCTGAAGCTTTTTGTATACTGTCAATTTTCCCTTTAAATTTTTTATTCGGATAAGCGTCAATTTTAATTTCAACATCCTGACCGGGTTTCATTTTCCCGACTTGATTTTCTTTGAAATTTGCTTCTATCCAGTAATTATCACTAACAAGCATAAATAAAGGCTGACCTGCTTGAATATATTTCCCCTTATCCACATTTTTATTAGTTACGGTTCCTGAATTCGGCGCAATAACTTGAGTATATTTTAAATACAAATCAGCCTGATCTCTTTGTGCTTTCAATACTCTCAAATTAGCATCAGCCACTTTATCATTAGTATTAGATAAAATATCTTCCTCAGCAGAAAGAAGTTTTGCTTTTGTATCGTCATATCTGGTTTTTGCACTATCCAATGTCTGCTGAGATACAGCACCCGCTTTATATAAATTTTGATAACGTTCCAAATCTTTTTGAGCTAATGATATTTCGGAATTAACAGCATCCAATTTTGCTTTTGCTACTTTTTGAGCATACAATGCTTTTTCATATAAAGCTTGTGCTTGTTCAAATTTAACTTTATAATCAGTATCATCAATTTTAGCGATTACATCGCCCTCTTTTATTTTTTGATTATCCTGAATAAAAATTTCTTCAACCTGTCCTGAAACCTTAGCGGATACTTGAACAATATCACCATCTATATAAGCGTCATCAGTAGTTTCATACCTTAAAGAATTTAAATAATATACAATTCCTATAATTACCGCAATAATTGAAAGAAGTATTATTATACTTTTATTCTTTTTTGCTTTTTTTTCTTCGTTATTTTCCATAAACCTAATCTTCTTATATTTGATTTTACCCTATAAATATATTAATATGATATTAATATATTGGCAAATAATTTAATACATCAATTGGGATTTCAAGGGAGTATTTAATGACATTTAAAAAAATTTTATCTTCAGTTTTGATTTTAGTTTCAATAATTTCTTTTAACATACCATGTGCATTTGCGTCAAAAAAACATATTACTGATGAAGACACAATAAATTCTTATGTAAATATTAAATGGTGGAATGACTTTGATGACCCTATTTTACTTGAATATATAGTTAAAACATTACAAAACAATCACGATATAAAGATATCGACACTGCAAGTAGAAGAGGCAACGGAAAATAAAAATTTAAAGCGTGCAAAAGAAATGCCGACTGTTGGTGTAGGCGCAGTGCCTGCTTTATATAAGCTTCCTGCTTTAACTAATTCTGACGGACTTATATCCGTCCCTATATTCGCCAGTTATGAAGCGGATATATTCGGCAAAAATCGTGACAGAACAAAGGCTATGGATAAACTAACAGATATAGCCAAGCAAAATGAAAGAGCCACTTTTATTTCAATATCAAGTGCGGTTGGTTCTATTTATTATAACATTATTAAACTTGACAAATTGATTGATATTCAAAATAAAATTATTACAGCAAGGAAACAAATTTTTGATTTAATGAAACTTAGCAACGAACAAGGTTTAATTTCAACTGCAGATACTGTAAATGCAAATAAAGCTTATGTCAGAGCTAACGCCGAGTTATCTGATTTAAAGAAAAATCGTGAAACACTGTTAAATCTTTTTGCCGTTCTTATTGCCGAAAGCCCTGAAAATAAAACAGAATTTAAAAGAATATCTTTTGATGACATAAAAATTAATAAGCCGATACCTGATTCAATATCGTCAGAAGTTATAGAAAACCGACCTGATTATTTATCGGCGGAATTAATGTTAAAAAAGACGGGGCTTGAAATAAGAGCAGCGAAAAAAGATTTTTTACCAAGTTTCAATATTTTAGGTTTAATAAGTTTTAATTCAACTGAATTTTTTAAATCAATGAATTGGACTAATTCGCTTGCACTGTTAGGAGGAAGCGCTCTTTTACCTTTATTTACGGGTGGAAGCAGAATTGCAAATTTAAAATTACAAAAAAATAAATACAATCAAGCTGTTGAAAAATACAAAAAAACATATCTTACTTCAATTCAAGAAATTAATGATGCACTTTGCACGCTTAAACTTGATAATGAAAAATATCTTAAAACCTTAGAAAGTTATAAACTTGAACAATCAGACTTTTCTTATACCGAGCTGAAATTTAAAGAAGGTATTATTTCTAAGCTTGATTTGCTTCAAAAAGAAGAAAACTTACTTTCTACACAAAAACTTGTTGTATCTGACAGAATTGATTACTTTATTAATCAAATAGGCTTATACAAAGCAGTTGCAGGGCAAATATAAAAAAGAGTCCGAATATTCGGACTCTTTTTTTTATATTACATTCCTCGATATTATTTATAAGCACCTTCTTCGATAAGTCCTATATTTTGAATATATTGTTCAGGTGCAATATATGATTTAACCAAGTTTAATAATGCTTTTGTATTTGATTTAGACAAATCTGGATTATCATAATTAGTATTATATAAAGCCATTAAACCTTCTTTAACTTGTTCTGCCGGCAGAGATTTTATTGCGCTGTCAGACTTATGAGAAAGTAATTGTGTTTCAATAAAATTGGCATTTGCACGCCCTATTTGACTGCATCCGTACTTTTGACATATATCCGTAAATGAATCACCTTGTGCTAATGCTTTTGTTAATGCTGATGATTGAAAAAACCTCTGTTTACGGTATAATTTATCATTTAAAAATTTATTTTCGGCCAAGCCAAATTTTTCTGCCGCATTTCTTCCGGTTTCATTCAGCTTTGCGAATCCGAATGAAGGTGAAATTGTACAATTTTGCACTTTTGAAATCATAACCATTCCTTTATTTTTACAAAAGTATTAAAAATAAAAATATTTTTTTTTGTTATATAAATTTCTAAAATTTACAAAATTATAAAATTTAATAAGCTGGCTTTACAGTCAGCTTATTATTTATTTTTTACTCTATCTATACCTATACCATTAGTTTTCGGAAGCAGGCATTTCTTCTTTTTTATTTTTTTTCATAAATTTTGCAACGCCCATTCCTATACCTACCATTGCACCTAAAATTAATAATTTATACATATTTTTCCCTCCATTTTAAACAATTACATATTAAACGGCTTTTTCTTTTTTTTCTACGTATTATGTTTAAAATAAAAGACTATTTTTTTATTTGTTAAAAGCTGAAAATAAATATTAATATTATAGTTAGTTAAACATGTTTTATTGTATAATCTAATTAATAATTATTTGAAAGTTATGTAATGGATAAATATAATACACTAATTAAATCAATAATTTTAACAATGATAACATTTATCATACTTTCTTCGGTATGCGTATTACTATTTAAGCCTCAAATACATAAACCGTTCAGTATCGATGTAGTCGAATATTTTCTTAAAATAAAATCAGACGGAAGTTCTGAAGCTATAAAGCAGGTAACAACAATGGAAATTAAGGAGAATAAATAAAAATGAAAAATTTTTTTGTTTTAATAATCATATTTATTTTTTCAATTATTTCAATTAATCCGGCTCTTGCTTTAAATAAATTATATTATCTTGAAAATATTGATAAAGAAACAGCCTCAAGACCTGTTAACAATATTTTGATTTCTAAAGATTACACAATTAAACAAACTAATCCTTATTATGCCGTATCCAATGAAAATAATAATGAATATGCAGTAGTTATCTTTGAGCGTGACGGTAAAAATCTTTATTATTATTTTGAATCCAATACTAAAAGCAAAAAACTTAACAAAGCAATATTAAAAACCATAAAAAAGAATGATATCAGTTATGAAGAAATTGAAGATTCTATGCTGATATCAAATTTTCAAAATATAGCAAATAAAACAATTACGGGAAAAAAGAAAGAATATAATTTTGAAACACCATCTGTATCCAATAATATTTCAAAAGAAGAAAAAATATCCGCAGAAAAAGAAAATATTCCGCCCACAACAATGAAAGGGTTTATAGGTAAAGTAGGAAAAGGCGATAATCTTGACGTATATTTACAATCTGCCATTAATACAGCCTCTGCTGCAGCAGGAGATAAAATTACCGGAATTTTAAATACCGATTGGAAAACAAAAGATAATCTCGTTATAGCTCAAAGAGGAAGTGTTTTATATGGCGAATTAACCGAAGCACAAAGTGCAAGAAGAGGATTAAGAAACGGTAAAGTTGAGCTTCAATTTTATCAAATAGTTACGCCTGACGGTAAAACTTATGATATCACAACAAAACCGATTAATTTTAATGTAACGGATGAAGGCAGAGCGGAGCAATTAATTTCCAATACTGCGGCTTCTGCTTTAATTGGAGCAGGCGTGGGGTTTTTAGCAGGCTTAATAGGCGGTGATATTACTTCCGCATGGCAAGGTGCTGCAATTGGTGCAGGTTTTGGAGGCGGTACAGCACTTATCACATCTACCGTTGAAAGAGGGGTTGATGCTGAAATTCCTTCTTCCACTCAAATTGAAGTAACTTTAACAAAAAATATTGATGTAGTTTTAAGCTATTAAAGGATTAAGTATGAATAAAAAATTAATAACAATAGGAATTTTAATATTAGCACTTTGCGTTATCGGTAAATTATTATTTGTTTTATTAAAACATATAAAAATAGACGAGTTTAAACCTGCAGCAGTTATATTTGCAGTTGATTCATCCGCTTCAAATCAAAATAAATTAAATGATGAAATTGAATATTTAAAGACATTATGCACGGCTTTAGACCCTGAAGATATGATAAAAATATTGAGAGTATCAGAAACATCTTATTTGATATATGAAGGTTCACCTACTAATCATTCGGGAATTAATAAAACACTTGAAGAGTTTACAAAATTAAACACGCAAGAATACGGAACCGCATACGGTGAAGCTTTAAAAAAATCGTTTGACCACGCTATCACTATGTATAAAGAAGGTTATATTCCTTCTATTGTTGTAATCGGCGACTTAGAAAACGAAGGAGATGTAAATAAGCAGATTAACTGGGATACACTTCCTCAAAGCGTCGAAAACGTTAAAAAATACATACCTGAAATTTCCATGATGTTTGTTTATGCACATCCCGAAAAATTGGATTTGGTTAAAACAAAATTAGCACCTGTTTTAGGCGAAAAGAAGCTTGTTATTGTCAACGAACAAACCATTGATAAATCTCAAAGAAAATTATTGGAAGCAATCGGAAGATAGGAGAATATAATGTCATTTACGATAATATCGAAATCAGGCGAAAAAACATTTGAAGATAAAGCGCTTGTGACTATTTCTTCAAAAAAAGGAGTTGATTACTCTGTTAATCTTGGCTTTGACTTTATGTTAACGGTTCAATATGATTCGAAATCAAATAAATGTACAATTTTAAACCAATTTAACTGTAAAAATATTTTATTTAAAGGCGAGCCTTTAGCTCCGACCGTTGAAGTTGAAAAATCAATCAGACTGCTTGTTAAGGATTCTGATGAGTTTATTTTAATTAAAGTAAACGGAGAATTTGCTTCAACAAAGATAACTCAGGAAAATTTAACGGAACAAGATTTAAAAGACTATTACGGAGACAGTATAAACACTTCTGCAAGGCTTAAAATTGAAAAAAGAAAAGGTGAAATAGAACAGGCAAGAGTTTCTATCGTTAAGCAGACAGGATATCATATAAATGATTTATCCCGTAAACTTTCAATGAATTCAAAGTCAGGAATATTAATTCACATTGTATTATATTTAGCTTCACTTGTATTGGCATTCGGAGTATCGAATTATTTAACGGGACTTCCTTTAAAAGATTCCGTTTTAATCATACACATGCCTGTTAACATAAAACTTTTATTAATATATTCACTAATAATATACGCTATAGGTTTAGTATTGAAGCAGGGAGTATATTTATATTTACAAAACAGGCTATATCAGGAAAGCCGGGTTAATATACTGGCAGAAAAAATTATGATAACGCTTTCCGTAATATTTTACTGCGGAGTATACTTAATAAATCTGTTATACTACTACGCCCCATCTACAATGCCATTATTTGCAATATTTATGTCATTATTCTTCACGTTAGTATGTATAACACTTTCAATGGCATGCGGTTATTTTAAAAGCAACAACGTTGAAATATCAAAAGAATTAAACAAATATGAATACCGTGAAGATTTTGAAGCGGTTATAAAAGAATACAGACAATGGATTGAACGATATATTAATAATTTAACCGACAGTAAAATAACAAATATAAAAGATTCTTTATTTAATCTTCAACTAAAATCTGTCGGAGAAATTATATTGGGGATAATAACGGCGCCATTTTTGGCATATGGTGTATCTAACACTTTAGCGATGTGTTTCCCTGAAATAGCAGGCTGGATAAGAATTTCAGGTTTAAGATTCAGTCCTATGTTTTTAACATTAGCTACTTTTATGATTATTTTTGCATTTTTTGCTTATGTTAATGCATTTTTATGCAGTAAAAAAGTCCAAGCTTCTAATGTAATAAAGAATGACGGATTCAGTAATTATTTACAGCACGGTGTTGAAATATACGGACTTGAAGGAGTACGTAAACTGGATACCGATATGCGCCGTTCATATACAATAGGTTTATGTATTGTATTTATTGAATTTTCAATGAACATTTCTTATTTTATGCAGGAAATGGGAAAAGATTTCAGCGGTATGTTTTTAAGTTTTCTTGCTGCTCTTGTTCCTACTGCACTTTTGATTGCTGAAACTTATATGTTAAGCCAAACGAAATTTGAAATTTATGCCGGTAAAGAATTAATTTCAAAACTAGACAGATAACGGTGAAATTTGTATAGGATATTAATAGCATTAATTATTATTTTTATGGTTATATCTACTTTAACGGTAGGTATAAAAAAGCCTGCTCTGCACAAAAATATAATTATTTATAATTCAGACTATATTATTGTTGAGCAGGAAGAAAAACCGGACATTGTTAAAACTGAAAAAACAGCATTAAAACCGGTTCAAACAGAAACTAAAAAAACAGAAGTTAATAATAATACCGCAGTAAAGAAACAAACTAAAACACCAAAAACCTTGCCTGTAGAAAAAGAAGAAAAAAAGCAAGTTAAGAAAGAAACTCCTAAACAAGTCAAAGAAACAAAAAAAGAAACTGAAAAGAAGGAAAATGTCAAACCGGTTGAAACAAAACCTGTAGTCAGCGTTCAAACCGAAGTTAACGAGACAGAGGAAGAAACGATTTTATGGAATAAATGGCGTTCTGACATTCAAAATCAAATTATGCGTGATGTAAAACTCCCCATAATGCAGGAAGGTATTACATTTAAATTTTCTTTTGATGTGAATAAATACGGAAAAGTATCAAACATAAAAACTTATTCATTAGACCCTGCTTATACTCATTATGCCATAGAGTATATAGCCCCCGTAATAAGAAGTTATCAGGGAAAAAACATATTAAATTTCCCTGAAGGTTCAAAGCGATATTCAACAACAGCACAAGGCGCCTGGAAAATATCAAAGACAACCAAATATTCATCGCCAAAAGACTTTAATGATAAAGAAACAATTATTAAAAACAATTAAAAGGAATTTTCTAAATGTATAAATGCACCGATTGCGGAAAAGAATATGAAACAAAGCCTCAATATTGCGATTGCGGTAATATTACATTTGAAGAAATAATTACTCCGTCTGCAAAAGAAACTGAATCCGGAATAAATGAAAAACGGGAAGAAAAAGAAAATATCAAAAATATTAAACCTGTTCCGAGAAAAAGAAAAGAAGTTAAAAATCAAGAAAAAATCGATATGCCTTCTTTAACAATATTTATATTCTGTATAATACTTTCTGTTTTATCGTTGATATTTATAGGCAGAGAAAATCCGAATAAACCAAAAGAACAGATAAAATCATCAAATGCAAATATTAAAACCGAACGAAAAAATATCCCTTCTGTTTCTGCTTTATGGGTAGAAGCACCTATCCATTCCCAACCTTCCGAAATAGAACAGGATGTTAAAACTTCTGAAAATGAAGTTAAAAAAGTTCAGACAAAACAAGAACAAAAACAGAATGTGCAGCCTACAAAGCAAACATCTTCAACTAATAATCAGGCTAAAAAAGTACAAAAACAGCAAAATCAAACTCAAAAGCAAAAACAGACACAATCTGCCCAACAAAAGAGAACTGCTCCAAAACCAAAGACGCAGGCAAAACAGCAAACTACACAAAAACCGCAGACACCCGTACAGCAAAAAGTTCAAACATCTAAACCTACCCAAACTAACTCTAATAATTCGCAGAACATTATTCCGCAAATAAAGCCCATTACGCCTTCAGTACCTAAAACAGACCCTATTCTTGAGAAAAAAGAACTTTTAAATTATAAAATCCAATTAAGAGATAAAATTACACGAGATATAAATTTCTCAAGAATTATCGGTGACGGAACGTGCATTGTAGGATTTAAAATCGATAATAACGGAAATCTTATAAGCCGTTCATTCATAAAACAATCACAAAATGACAGCTTAAACGACCAAGTATATAATGCAATAATGAATAATCCGATGTATAATCCGCCCCCAAGCGGATATAAAAAAGAAACTTTAAAATTTACGGTTAAAATTAACGGAAATACATTTGCCGTAGATTTAAACTAATCTTTTACATATTCATACCGCTGTTGAACAGGCTCTGTTTCGGGAATATTTTCAGGCGTGGTAATATTATTAACGGAATTATCAATAACATTAACAAAACTTTTTACATCAACAGGATTATAGAAGTTACCGCCCGTTGTATCAGAAAGACACTTTAGTGCTTTAGAGTTGTTTGAAACAAGAACAACATCAATAATAATATCGTTTCTTTGAGAAACTAAATCTTTAGCGAAACTGCAAGGATCGCCTCCGCAATTTTCACCGCCGTCTGTAATAAGTATAATTTTCTTTTTAAAGTTTTTTGCAAATCCCGCAAAATCCTGATTGACTGCCTGATAAAGCGCATTAGTTAAAGGAGTCGAACCGCCTATTTGCGCTCTGTTCATACCTGCTTGAAGTGCCGGTACATTATACGGAGAAACTTTTACCATATTTTCGGTAGCCGAGCAAAATGAAGAAGTTCTTCCTAAAAATGATGAAACACCGGTTTTAACCTTGTAGCCTTTTTTGCTTTGTACAACTTCTTTCACTGCACCTACAACAGGATTATAAGGATTATATCCGTTATCATGCCCGAAAACACGAAAACCTATATTAGTAGAAGCAGGCAATTGTGAAACAATGACTGACATATATGTTTTAGCCGCATTTATCCAATTAAGCATACTTCCCGAATAATCCATAACAATATCAATAGTGCCGACAGCATTTGCCGCAGCTTGTTTTTGTGCAATATATTTCGGTGCTTGATAATTATTATACAAATTTGTTTGTGTTTTAACGGGCTGTTGTACATTACCGCCGGGATTTTTTACTTTACCTGACGCATTAATTTTATATGAGGAAGCAAATACACTCGTTGAAACCAGTCCTAATATTAACAATAAAATTATTAACTTCTTCATAATATCTCCAAATTACTTATTTATATTATATCAGACTCTATGAATTTGTTGCCATTTCTTTAAAAAAATGTTTTATTTATAATATATCATTATCGGAGTTCTTTGAATGATAAATCTAAAATTTTACAAAAACAGAGAAAAGAAAATTACTAAATTATATAATTTAACAAAAATTTTAACACTTACACTTATTATAACAACAATATTTTTTGTTAATCATCTGCTATCGCAAGAATTTAAATCCGCACGAAAGTTTATGGAGCAGAGCGTTATTCAAACTGCTTCTAACATTAAAGGAAGAAGAACTAATTACATAAATGAATTAAAAATACTTTCCGTCAAAATGAAAAGCTCTTGTTATAACTTTTCCCGAAAAGAAGTTATTACATTTTTAAGAAATAACATAGATAATTTTGAATATCAAAAATTAGTCTTTGTGTATAAAGACGGAGAAATAATAAGCACCGAAAAAGAAGATACCGTAATTCCTTCTGATGATTTAAAAAAGAATAAAAATTTAAAAGGTATTATGAATAATGAGTTAATATTCTCAAATACCTTGCAAGATAAAAATTTATCATCCGGATATGTAAGTGAATATGGAGTACCCGTTTATAACAGAAAAAATGATTTAATAGGATATATAGCTTCTCAAAATGATGCTCAAACTTATGTAAGAATATTAGGATTAAACAATTACAATAAACAAGGTATTTCTTATATTATCGATGAAAAAGGTAATTATTTAATAAAACCGTTAAGAGATAAATCCACAATAAAGAATTTCTTTGATAATAATTTAAAATATTCAGAAACAACGGAAGAAAAAGTATTAGAGTTATTAAAAGATAAGACATACGGTTCTTTTGTATTCGCAAAAAACAGAGAAAAATACATAGGTGCTTTTGCAAAAATAGGGGATACGGAAAAATATGTATTAACTATATTACCCCTGCATGTTTTAATGCTCCATGTTAATAAATTAATGGCTATTTTAACAATTCTTATATTTTTAATAAGTTTATTAATGCTGGCTTTATCATATTTAAGTAATTTAATATTTAAACAAAATGAAAAATTAATTTATGATATGGCATTTACCGATGAAATAACAGGAGAAGGGAATAAAAATAAGTTTATTCTTCAAGCAAGAGATTTAATTGATAAAGATACAACAAGGCAATATGCAATTATTTCAGTAGATATCACTAAATTTAAGGCTATAAATGAACTATATGGTATAAACCGTGCAGATGATATTTTAAAAGATATTTATCAAATATTAAAAAAACATACAGGCAATAACGGTTTATGCGTAAGAGACCACGCTGCAACATTTGATATTCTTTATAATTATGATAATACAGATTCCATAATAAATAATTTAATTAATAAAATTCTTGAAGATATATCTGAATACAATAAAACCGGAATGAAGCACATAGCATACGATTATGAATCAGTCAAAACTGCAAAGCTGTCTTTATCTTTCGGGATATATTTAATAACGGATAAATCATTGTTAATTGATTCAATGTGTGAAAAAGCTTATATTGCAAAAAGAAGTATAAAAGAGGATGCAATAAATTTATATAAATTTTATGATGATAAAATAAGAGAACAAATCTTGCAGGATAAAGAAATAGAAGATGAAATGTATCCTGCATTACATAATAATCAATTCAAAATGTATCTTCAACCTAAGTTTGACTTAAAAACGAATACACTTTCGGGTGCAGAAGCTCTTGTAAGATGGATACATCCTGAAAAAGGATTAATTCCGCCAATGAATTTTATTCCTTTATTTGAAAATAACGGGTTTATTATTGAGCTTGATAAATGTGTATGGGAACAGGCTTGTGAATTTTTAGCCTGCAGAAAAAAGAAAGGCTTGAAGTTATTTCATATATCAGTAAACGTTTCTAAAATCCATTTAAACAATGATTCATTCATAAGTGAGCTTGTAAATTTAACAAAAAAATATGATATTGAGCCTGAATATTTAGAGCTTGAACTTACCGAAACTGCTTGTTTTAATAATGAAAACAGATTTAAAGAGGTTTTAAACAGGCTGAAAGAATTAGGTTTTACAATATCAATGGATGATTTTGGAACAGGATATTCATCATTAAATATGTTAAGGCATTTGCCTGTTGATATATTAAAACTGGATAGAGGTTTTATTAAAGATACATTAAATGAAGACAGAGGAAAAATAGTTGTAAATTGTATGATAGACCTTGCTACAAAATTAAATATGGTAACGGTAGCAGAAGGTATAGAAACCGAGGAGCAGGCAGGAATATTAAAAGAAGCGGGATGTCATATTGCACAAGGGTTTTTATACGGTAAACCTATGGATACAGACTCTTTTGTAAAAACTTTTCTTGAACAAGAAAGTAATGTTTAGTCTTTAAAAATCAAATTCCTATTTTCTCTTTACATAAGGGGGGGGGGAATATGGTATAATAAAGACGTTAAAAAATTGGAACTTTTTTATGGATAATATTGAAAATAATGAAAATTCCCTTATAGAGCAAGAAGAAAATCAAGAAACTGAAGCACAAGAAGAAGATAAAATATATTCTTATCGCTCAGGTATTTTACTGAAATTAATCTTGCTTTTTGTATTTTTGGTTTTCGTCACACTGAATATTATCCCTGCATTCCTTCAAAATACACATAAACCTGCAATATACCTTTATAGCGAAAAACCTACGCAGGTCAGCATAAAACTTGATAAAACAATAAAATATGATATTACAATCCCCAAATATAAAAAGGGCTGGAAGGTTCAAACAGAACCTAACGGCATAATTAAAGATTTACAGCCTATGCGAAAAAGGCTTGCGAGGAAAATAAATACCCATATATTTACTGGGACGGAATAGAGTTAACAAAGCCCATACCAAAGAAAGATTACGGTTTTATAGTAAAAAAAGAAGATATAGAAGCATTTTTAACCTTAAAAGCAGATGAACTCAAATTTAATGAAGCGGAGAAAAAAGAGTTTGTCCGCTATTGGAGTAAAACGGCGCTTGATAAAAATTGGAAAAAATATAAGATTTATTTTCTTCAAAATGAAGAGGTCGAAAATCTTTACCCCTTATATGTTGAACCAACACCTGAGAGCATAAACAGAGTTCAAATAATAATATCAAAAGCAAAAAGGTCAAATAAGCCTTCCGCTCAAACTCTGAAACCGATTGAAAGAAAAGGTTTCACCCTCGTTGAGTGGGGCGGAATAATATTAAAATAAGGTATTTTATGAAAATTAAGTACATATTTAAAAAAACAAAAAACAGGCTGAAAGATATATTTCAAATATCATTTATAATGATTTTTCTCATAATAGATATAATATTTATCTCTTTCATTATTTTCGTTATGATAAATAACTCTTGTTCATCAAGCGGATATTATTCAGTCGTTGAATATAAAAGAGCAATATCTATGTTAAATCAAGCAATCTTTCTTGATTATAAATCAGAGGCATCAAAAATAAGTGAAATAAAAACAGTTGATGAACTTGCCCAAATTTTTGTAAGAAGAATCAGTTTAGCCGAAACATATAATATTTCAAACAGTTATTATGATAAAGGCAAAATAAAAGAAAAAGAATTAAAAGTTTATCAAAATTTCCCTTGTTTTAAAACGCCTGACAATAAGTTTTTTGCAATAACAAAATATGAAGCAGGCTGTAAAAATGTTGACCTAAAAACCCCTGAAAATTCAAGCTGTATTATTGAAGTTGATTTAAACGGTAAAAGTAAGCCGAATCAAATGTCTGAAGGAAAGAAATTTAGAGACAGACACCAATTCATTATCGACGGAAATAACAATAAAGTTTTACTCATAGAACCGGATTTCTTTCTTTAATTGATTATGCTTCCGCCCCGCTCAACGGGAGTAAAACCTTTTCTTTCAATCGGTTTCAGTGTATGAAGGAAGGTTCTGCATTTTTGCTGCTGATATTATTATTTAATATCAAAGTAATAATTAAACATATATCCGTGCTATTAGTCTGTTACTTTTAATATAGTAAAATTTTAAAATTATTAAATGCAAATTAATTATTTTGAAATTTTAAGAAAAAATCTAAAAAAATACCGAAATGAAAATGGTTATACACAAGAAAAGTTAAGTTTCGAAGCAGAAATTTCTGCTGATTACATTTCCGAAATCGAAAGAGGGAAAAAAACTCCCAGCTTAAAAAGATTATTTAAAATAGCTGATGTTTTAAAAGTTCCTGTTAACAAATTTTTTGAATAATTTTATTTTTTCTCATTCTTATCATTGAATATTACTTCAGTATTGTTTTTTTATTTAGCAATAATTATAATAATTATTATGAACAAATTTTTTTACTTAGTTTTAATTTTTGTTTTTATTTTGAATTGCTCACCTTTTAATTCAAATAGAACTTCTGCCGATGTTCCAACTTTTGGCGGGGATGATTTATACAAATATTATGTTTTAGACAGAATAGACGGCCCTGATATTCCTGACCATATAAAACAATTTGCTAATGAGAATAACTGTTACGAAATTATTAAACATTATTATTGGAGCTATGTAATTTTTAAAAATAAAGGCGCAGTATATTCTTGTATAAGAAATAAAAAAGCTGAGTATATCTATGATAATGAAAAAAAACTTCGTTTTGCCAAATGGTATGAAAAACATAAATTTAGAAAACCTATTTTTGAGTTTTAATAACTTGATTTTTTCTTGATGGTTTAACTATGCTTAATTTTTATTATAAATTTATATTTCATAATGCTGTAAATATATAAAAACAATTAATATAATATACATTATATTGTAAATAAATTTATTTCTTTATCAGCCCTTCGCAGAGTAAAAATCTGCCCATAGGTATCACTTCACAATAATTTGACAAAGATTTCACAAAACATTCGTTCTCGCAAAAACCGCCTGAAAGATATATTTTATCAGGCTTTTTAGCAAAGTTCCATGCATTATAAGCAATTCCATGTATAAATTTAGAAATGGCGGTTTTTGCGTCGTTTCCTTTTGCTATATCGTCCATTATCTTTTCTAAACCGAAAATTCCGCAGGTTATAACGTATTTTTCCTTATTAAATTCTAAATCTTGCACATTTATCGAATAAAATTTTAAAAGCATTTCAATAGTTGCACCCGTTGAGCTTGAGCAGGAATTATTCCAGTCTAAATCTTTAAATTTGCCGTTTTTATACAACGCCCACTTTGAATCTCTGCTGCCCATATCAAGTATCAGGCCGTCTGTATTTATTTTTTTTCTGAACCCTTCTATTAACGCTATAACCTCATTTTCATAATCTTTGTCCGAATTAAGCATTAATTTTGACATATGCCCTGTCGCTTTATCAAATTTAAAATCAATATCTTTTAAACTGCTTGAAGGTATAACGTAATAATTAAAACCGTTTTCGCACTTTATAAGATTGGATGAAAACTTTTTCATCTTATTTTCAGTATTACTTTCAACTATTTTAGACCACGTTGTGCCTGCATCAAGTACAATCATCTTAACCTCAAAAATGCTTCAATTTTGGCTCTTGTAGAATTTGTCGCAACATCATCTATATCAATATAAAGCCCGTTATACTTATCAGCTAAATATTTAGCCAATTGTGCTTTTGAACAAAAAGACTGTGAATAAAAAACAGTAGGTACATCTTTATCCACATACATTTCAAGTTCAATATCAGCAGGAGTCATTGCTTCAACACACCTGCTCCAGCCGTATACATGTGTTTCATTCGGAAACAGCTCCAACAATGAAAGGTCATTCGGAGGAACTCCCCAAAAACCGAATTTCGCTTTGCAAGGTGTTAAATCAAGATTTTGCGGTTCAAAAATATCTTTTGTTATCAACTCTATTTTCTGCCTTAAAGGAAGATTTGACGTTGAAATTTTAACATCTCTTTTGTATGAAAACTCCTCAAATATACTTCTTATGACATTAAAGCCTAAATCTTTTAACACTTCATAAGCGAACCAACCGCTGTCACACTTGTCCTTTCCTATAGGTGCTAATATAACAAGAAGTTCATCTTTATAATGAAATGCAGAGTTTATAATATTTTTTATTATTGCGCAGTACGATTCGGGCAGAATATCGGTCTTTTCATAGCCGTAATCTATATCAAAATCTACCCAAACTGCGCTCGGGTACATTTTTTTATATTCTTTTATCAGCTCAGGATGAGGATACCCCCAAAACCCTATTACATTTTTACTCATACTTAAATTATATTATAAACGGTTTTTATATTATAATTTATATATGGAAAAATTATTTGAAACAACTCTTTATTCACAGGAAATATATAAAGGCAGAGTATTTACTATTACTCGTGATGATGTTGAACTCTCTGACAATCATAAAACAATACGTGAAGTAGTACATCATAATGGCGGTGTTGTTATAGCTTCCGAAAAAAACGGTAAAATTCTAATGGTGCGCCAATTCCGCTACCCCGCAAAAGAAGTTTTGTATGAACTGCCCGCAGGTAAACTTGATAAAGGAAATGAAGATATACTATCAGCTGCCAAAAGAGAACTTGAAGAAGAAACGGGACATATTGCTCAAACTTGGGAACCGCTTGGTTTTATTTGGACATCACCCGGATTTTGTAATGAAAAATTGTTCCTTTTTAAAGCTTCAAACTTAACAAAAACTAATCAGCACTTAGATGAAGGCGAAATACTTGAATATATGGAAATAGAAAAAGAAAAAGTTTTTGAAATGATAAAATCAGGCGAAATAAATGACGCAAAAACAATCTCTGCACTTATGAGGGCTTATAAATTATGATTAAAATGGTAGTTACGGATATAGACGGCACCATATATACTCCTGAAACAGGAATAAAACAAAATACTAAAGATTGTCTAAAAGAACTTTGCAACAAAGGAATAATTGTTGCAATTGCAACAGGGAGAACATACGGAAGTGCAAAATCCGTTGCGGATAAAATAGGAATAAAATGCCCCTTAATATGCTATCAGGGCGGACTTGTTAATTCTTATGAGGGTGAAATACTGAATGCAAAATACTTAAACCCCGTTATTGCACGTGAAATTATTGAGGATTTCAGAAAAAGAAAAATTCATCTTAATGTTTATGTTGAAGATAAATTGTACGTGGAAGAAGATGATGACTATATAAAAGACTATATTGGCGATAAAGGAATAGATTATTTTAAAGTTAATTCATTTAATGAACTCGATTTTAGGAAACTGAATAAACTTCTTGCTATAAAATATGATACACAATTCATAGATAATCTTATTAAAGAATTGAGAGAAAAATATCCGTCAATATATTCGGTAAAATCATATAAATATTTCTGCGAAATAGCAAATAAAGAAGCAACTAAAGGTAATGCAATAAAGTTTTTGGGCGAAAAATACGGCATAAAAACTGAAGAAATAATGGCAATAGGCGACCAAAACAACGATATTGAAATGATAGAAACAGCAGGAATAGGCGTTGCCATGGGTAACGGCACCGAAGAGATAAAAAAGAACGCTGATTTCATTACGGATACGGTAGAAAATGACGGTTTTATAAAAGCAGTTAATAAATTTGTATGGGAGAAAACATGTACAGAATAGGACAGGGCTTTGACATACATAAGCTTGTTGAAGGAAGAAAATTAATAATCGGCGGAGTAGAAATACCCTATGAAAAAGGACTTTTAGGACATTCTGACGCTGATGTTTTGACTCACGCAATAATAGATTCCCTGTTAGGCGCATTGGCTCTCGGTGATATTGGAACTCACTTTCCAGATACAGACCCCAAATATAAAGATATAGACAGTCTAATTCTTTTAAAACAAACTCTAAACCTTGTTATTGAACGTGGCTATATAATTAATAATATTGATTGTACTATATTTGCACAAGAACCAAAGATGAAACCTTACATTTCTCTAATACAAAAGAAATTAAGTGATGTTTTAAATATAAATGAAAGTGAAATTTCAATAAAAGCTAAAACAATGGAAGAAATGGACTCAATAGGTCAAAAACTTGCAATCAGCACCCAATGTATAGTTCTTCTTAAAAGGAGTAACAATGAAAATTAATCAAATACCAAGCTTTGGCAGAATAATAAAAATATATTCCGACTCACAAATATCAAATAAAAATAAAAAAGTAGATAATTCAACCTTTGAAATATGTAAAATTTTAAATTCGGAACCGACAAATAAATATTCAAAAAAACAAGCTCAAAGTATCAGAGAATTTTTTAAATCCGTGCTTGGCGACTATAACGGTCATAACGGAATTTTAATCAGAAAAACAAATTTATGTGATACTTATCTTTTTTCGGGTAAAGACGCTTTGAAGGTGAAAAATATTGAAAAACATGAAAAATATATGGGAGAAAGAAAAGCAAACAATCTTATTCAAAATGTTTTTAACAGAGCATTTGACCCTGAATATTCCATAAATTTTAAAACAGGATTTATAACAAAATCTGGATTTAATATTTTTAACGAAATAACATACGGAAGAACTAAAGTAACTTCGGGAACAATTGTTGACGGAATAATGCAAAAATACGAACCCGGCAAAGAAAAAACAATAAGCTCAATTGAATATGAACAACAAAGTATTCAAATATAAACTAATACTCCATAATAGAAATATTTACAACTCCGTTATTTCTTGCTTCATCCATCAATTTAACAACGGCACCGTGAGTAGCGTTATTTTGAGTCATTATTAATAATCCGTCGGGATTTTCTTTTGCCTGCTCCGCAATAACAGCACCCGCTTTATTGACGGGTATTTCATTTCCGTCAAGCATATACTTATCCTCATCCGTAACAAGCACTTTAACTAATTTGGAATCTTTTATTTCATCTTGAACTTCAATCATATTAGGAACTGCAAGATTAAGTCCCTGTTGATCCAATAAAGGTGCTATAACCATCATTATAATTAGTAATACTAAAAATATATCGGTTAAAGGAGTTATATTTATTTCATTAAATGTTTTTCTTTGACCCGCCATATAGTTTTCCTTATTCTTCCCAGTTATAATCAACAGGGTTTGACTTTATTTCGTTTTCATCTTTCTTTGATTGAGCATTAGTATTTGCACTCTGCTCTTCTAATTTCCGCTGCTCTTTCTTATTCAAAGGTTCACCCGCAATAATAAGTTTCGCATATTGAGCTTCCTGAGCAGCCTTCATAATTTTTTGTATTTCACTGCTTTTAACCAGAGTATCAGCTTTTACAACAACTTCTTCTTTCTCTAAAGAAGGTTTTAATTCTTTTAACTCTTTAACAAGATTATCAGAAGAAATTGGCTTCCCGTTTATATAGAAATTACCTTGTTTAGTAACAGAAACAGTTGCATTTTTTTGTTCAACCGATACTCCGCTGTTTATTTCGGGAATATTAATATCAGTGTCAATCGATTGAAAAGAAGGAGCTATTACCATCATTATAATCAGCAATACCAAAAATATATCGGTTAACGGAGTTATATTTATTTCCGTAAATAAAGTTTTTTTATTGTTAGAATCCGAAAAAGACATTGTTATTTCTTTCCTATACTAAAGCTTTTGACTGAGATTTTTCTTCCGAATCAGTAAAACTTAAAAACAATAATTTTATTAATTGAAAATCATCTTCATACCTTTTAACGGTAGATTGGAAAAGGTTATATAAAACAACAGCAACAATAGCAACACCTAATCCGAAAGCAGTAGCAATTAACGCAGAACCGATACCCATAGCAACTGCTGCCGATTGATTACCTTGTGAAGCCAAATCCTGAAAAGTATAAAGTATTCTTACAACAGTACCAAACAAACCTAAAAACGGACAAACTCCGCCAACCGTACCAAGAATTGTTAAATATTTTTCCAATTTTCTTGTAACAAGATTTGCGGATATATCAAAAGACCGTGAAAAACCTTGTCTTTGTTCGGAAAATATTCTTACAGCTTCTTCAGAAACTTCACCGATAACTCCGCCTAACTGAACGCTTAAATTTTTAGCAGCGTCTAAACGGTTATTTACTAATTCTGTTTTTAAAGCTCTTATAAATTTAACAACATCACGCTTGTTTTTATTATAAAAACTAAATCTGTTAATAGCCGCAGCAACAGTCAATATAGAACATAATAATATCGGCAGTAATACCGGCCAGTCCGCTTTAATTGAATTTAAAAGTAATTCCATAATTTATTTCCTCTTTTCTAATTATTTCTTAACTCAAATTTAGTACATTGAAGCACCAAGAACGTTATAATCAAATGTAAATTGAATATCAACGCTGCTGCCTTTGAAGTCGGGAGGCAGAGGCTTAAACGGTGCCGTAAGTTTTACCGCATTAATAGCTGCATTATCAGCCTCAGGAAGTCCTGAAGATTTATGAACATTAACACTTAACAAACGACCGTCACGACTTATTTTAAATAAAAGTATTACCCGCTTGCTTTCATTACCTTTAGGAGGATCCCAATTCATTTTTATACGTCTTTGAAGTTCCTTCATATATGGCCCGAAATCAGGCTCTTTTATGGCGTCAATACCCGGCGCTCCTTTAGGATTACCCGGCCCCGGATTTCCCACATTACCATTAGTATCACCGGAAGTACCGTCTTGCTTAGAGAATCTGCCTTCTCCCGGATTTGTTCCGCCATATCCGTCTGATTTTCTACCTGGAGCAGTAGGTGAAAAACTTGGCGCGGGTGTAGAACTTTTAACAGCAGAGCTGGCAGAAGAAGTGCTTGTTGAAGGTGAAGCAGTTACAGGTGCCGTAATAGGCTGCGTCATTTTCGGAATTGATGTAGGCGGAATAGGTATATTAAAATTAGATTTCGGAACCGAAACAGGTTTCGGTGCAACAGGAGCCGGAGTTGGTTTTGGTGCCGGAGCTTTTGGCTTAGGCTGTTCTACTTTTGGCATTTGAACAGGCTGCTGAGGTTTTGGCTGAGCAGGCTGAGGCTTCGGCTGAGCCTGAGGCTTGGTTTGCGCAGGCTGAGTTTTAGGCTGCGGCGGAACTTTTGGCTGCTGTTTAACCGGAGGTTTAGGTTGTGACTTCGGAGCTGCCGGCTTTTTATCATTAGCTTTTGGTGCAGGGGGCTGAGGAATTGATACATTACGTTTCGGATCATGTTTTCCGCCCGCTCTGGAATTTCTGTCTGATCTGTTTTTTGTATTTTTATCAATCGGAGTTGCTTCTTTTTCTACCAAAACAAACTCCAAATCTTTTGGTCTTAAATCAGGCTTTTTAAGCATATCAAAATCGAGACCCAACAGCTTTAATAAAAAAGACATGAAAAGTATAAACGCAATAAGAACAGGATGAAATATTATCGCCGCTATTAATGCTTTTTCAAATGAAATTTCACTTTTATCTTCCCTTAATACGGCAGGAATTTCATAAATATTATTTTTTTTATTGTTCTTTAATTTTATATTATTATTATTATTATTTTGTATAACAGACATCCCTAAATTCCCATTTGTGTTTATTCTAGCAAAAAAAATATAATAAAACAAATAGCCTGTTTACCGACTAATATGGATTATTAATTGAAACCGTAACAGGCTGAGTCAATATAATATTAAACATAGTATTTTCATCAATATTAATAATATCACTGATTATAGAACGAAGGACTCCGGAGCGGTCTTTTGTTTTAATTTTGGCACTAATTGGAATAACACGGCCATAAGGTGTTACAAGATTTGTAAATTTAAAATAAATCTCCGCATATTTTCTGCCTCCGCCTCTTTTTACATCCAATACTATTGCATTAATTATACTGCCTTCAGGTGCTATTAATATTTTTTTATAATAAAAGTCGGAATTTAAACAGAACCCGATATTTTCTCCTACGGTAATTGTATTGGAATTAATACTGCTCATATTAGATGCCATAAAAACAGTATTTGCAGGCACTAATATATCCGTCGTTTCATCATAACCGGAAGAAGAATAACCCTGTGTCTGATAATTTCCGCTCTTTATTGACTGTTCATTTTCTTTTTTCTGATATTTATCGGAAGTATTCGTATTTTGAGCATAAGCTAATCGTAAATCAGAAATTTTTAAATCTGAATTTAAGCTTTCATGTGCATAACTGCAAAGAGAAACATTCAGAATAAACATTAAAATAAAATATTTTATTAAATTTTTGTTCACAATAATCTCCTTAAATTATTTTATCGCAACATCCTCTTCAAGGACAACAAAAAGTTCAGCACCGGGCTTAATAATGGTATGTCTGCCCATTTCAAGAACATTTAAAGGTGCAGCTTGAAGGTGCGGTCTTAAACCGACAGTATAATGAGGAACTTTTCTATAATATACGCTCTGCGTTGGATTTCCGCCTAAATAATTATCATTTTCCGTAAAAATATGCCCTTTAAATTTATAAACTTTTTTATCAGGGGTAATCATTTTTGTAATCAGTATTTTAACAGCACCGTCTCTGCCCTGAACAGGTTCAAGTACATCCTCAACTTCACCATATATTATAGTATTTTTCGGCACGGCATTAGTTTCATACAAATATAAATCCTGAATATTAATAAATGATACTTCATCACCAACATCAGCTGTTAATGTTGAAAGTTCATCCGTAACTAATACTTTAATAAACATTCCTGCCCTTAATTTTTGAACGGATTCTGTTTCTTGTGCATTTATTTTTATCCCTAAAAACATTACAACTAAAAAAATTAATATTAACAGTATATTTTTTATTTTCATAAAATAATTTTATCATAATTTTACCATATATAATACAGTTATTTTCACCCTAATGAATGTAGAATAAAATAGAAAATTTGTTATAATTTAAATATGAATAATATATATATTACAAGTATAGATGAATCAGGCGGAAAAACAATAATTTCAGCAGGTATAGCTGCCGTTATGCAATCTTTAGGTTATAAAGCAGGAGTTTATAAACCTGTTCAAACAGGTGCCATAGATAAAGAGAAATTTCTTGTTTCGCCCGATTTAACATTTGTTAAAATTTTAGACCCTTATATTACAACTCATTCAACATTTATGATGAAAACAAAAGCAGAGCCTGTAATTGCTTCTGAAATTGATAAAACAGATATTAATATTAACGATATTATTAAAGATTACAATATACTCAGTAAAAAAACAGATACACTGCTGGTTGAAGCAGCAGGCGGATTTATGACGCCTTTAACAGAAAGTCTTTTTGAATATCAAATTCCGCTAAGCCTTAATCTGCCTGTAGTAATAATAGTTAATCCGTCAATTAATGCAGTAAGCAGGTATTTATCCGAACTGAATACTGCTAAAACCCTCGGACTTGACGTTCTTGGTGTAATAATAAATAAATTTTCCGTTTTTTCTGACAATATTGAAATAAAAACATTCCCAACTCTTATCGAAAAATATTCTGATGTAAAAGTTTTAGGATTGATAAGAAATTTTAAAGGTAAAAGTGTAAAAACCAATATTTTAATAAACGAAATACTTAACGGAATTGAACTTGAAACATTATTCAATATGAAAATTCCCAAGCTCAATATGTATTAATTATTAGCGCTGTTCCTGAAGTTGTATTGGCGGTATTTTAACCTCCTGCTCAGGTTTTTTCTTTGAATTCATTATCTTATCACTTAATTGAATATTCAATTGTACGGGTATTGATTTAAATGACTGAGGAGGTACGTACGCTTGCTGAGATTGGGAATTTATACGTTCAGCATTAGTTACGTTATTCTGTTCCAAATCTCCTTCTTGTTCCGCATCCTCTTGAGATTCTTCTTCATTAGCATTTGTCTGATAATTAACATTTAAATCTATTTCAGGATAATTAAATTCAGTACTTCCAAAGCGTTTAGTAGCAACTGTCATCATATCTTTCCAAATTCTTGCAGGAGCGCTGCCGCCCGTAAGTCCTATACTTCTGTTATCATCATTTCCTATGAATACACCCGTAACAATATCAGGAGTAAAACCAATAAACCAAGCATCTTTATTATCATTAGTTGTTCCGGTTTTTCCGCCCATAGGTTTACCAATATCCGCACCTTTTCCTGTTCCTGCAGTTATAACCTTTTTAAGCATAGCTGTCATAATTCCCGCAGTATTTTCATCGAGTACTTTTTCTATCCGTGTATGTTTTGCCAAATACTTTACCTGTCCTCGTTCAGTTTCAAGCTTTTCCACCGAATAAGGATAAACTCTGTAACCTCCGTTAGCAAACGTTCCGTATGCTATTGCCATATCGTATAACCTTACACCGTTTGAGCCTAAAGAAATGGTATAATCTTTTTTTAATTTAGTTGTAATACCAAGACTTTTAGCCATATCTATTACGGCATCAATACCAACCTGTTGAATTAACTTAACGGCAACAACATTTGAAGATATAGCAAGTGCTTTATATAAAGGCATTACACCTCTATACCTGCTTCCGTAATTATGCGGACTCCAATTACCGATTGTAACAGGGCTATCTTCTACCATATCGGTAGGTTTCATGCCTGATTCAATTGCAGCAGCGTAAACAAATGGTTTAAATGATGAACCGGGTGGTCTTACAGCTTGTGTTACTCTGTCATATTGGCTATATGAATAATCTTTACCGCCAACATAAGCATATATAGCACCATTTATAGGCGAAAATGAGAATAATGCCGCATTTTGTTTAGGTTTAGTAAGCTTCCAAGCTGCCAAATTTTTTCTTATAGCTTCATTTGCAGCTATTTGAGCATCATAATCAAGTGTAGTAGTAATTTTATATCCGCCTTGAGTAATATCTTCTTCTTTATAACCAAGATCTTCCAGTTCTTTTAAAACATAATCAATAAAATAAGGAGCAATATTGGCAATAGATACAGCGTCACTGCGCTTAAGCACTGTTTTTTCTTTTAACGCAGCTTCATATTCTTTTTTTGTAATAGTATTCATTATATACATACGTTTAAGTACTTTATTACGGCGTTTTTCAGCCTTTGCCAGATACTTATAAGGATTATAAGCGGAAGGAGCTTGAGGTAATCCTGCTATTAACGCACACTCGGCTAATGTTAGCTGGGAAAGTTTTTTATTAAAATATGTGGAAGCGGCTGCGCCTACTCCGTATGAACCTGCACCTAAATATACATTATTTAAATACATTTCCAATATTTTATCTTTAGGTATTGTCTTTTCTATACGTGCAGCTAGTTGTAATTCTTTAATCTTTCGGTCAAAAGTTTTTTCGTTTGACAGAAACAGAACTCTTGCCAGCTGCTGAGTTATTGTACTTGCACCTTGTGAAGCTCTCTTATTAAGAGTATTGACTATAATTGAACGAGCAATTCCCCAAATATCATAACCTTTATGCGTATAAAAATTCTTATCCTCGGTAGAAATAATTGCATCTTTTAAATATTTTGGTATTTCATCAAATGAAGCATGTTCATATTTATATGCTTGAAACGTTTTAATTAATCTGCCGTCAGATGAAAATACCTGTGTTACTACAGTTCTCTTATAAGTATCCAGTTTCGGTATGGGCGGCAATTCATCTAAATATCTGTCTATAGCAAAATATCCAGCTAATACAACAGCAACGGCTATTACTATCAGCCCTTTTAAAAAAGAAAAAAATGAATTTGGTTTTTTTCTTGCCGCCATTATTATCCTCATTTACTTTATTATATTTAGTAACATTTTAACAAATAATTTTATATAGAAACCTAATTGTAAACAAATGTCTATAGATTTTTATTTAATATATCAGATTTAATCCTCTGTATTAAATTTTACTCGGACAATTTAATGACTATTTATAAAATTCTCCCAAACTTTTTTATATTTAGATTCAAGATCCTTGGTAAATTCCTTAAAATTAACTTTTATAGGCGAATTATTTATTTCATTTCTCAAAGAATACCTTAACTTAGCTAACTTTTCTTTATCATTAGCAAGTTTAACAGCATTCATTACATAATCATCACCGCATTCGGCAATAAATTCCTTATAATTTAAAAGATTATTAACTCTTCCCGCACCTCTTGACTGCATTCCTTCACCAACCAAAGTAATTGTAGGAACACCCATATGCATAGATTCAATACATATTGACATTCCGCTGAACGGATAAGGATCAAGCGCTATATCAGCCAAAGAATATGCTTTAAAGTGTACATCATATTTTTGAGCGCTAAACATAACTCTTTCTGTATCTATACCTCTTTTTATAAATTTATCCTTTAAATATTTAATGTTTCTCTTTGTCATCTGTGTTCTATATATCAACAATTTTGAATCGGGTACTTCTTTGAGTATCTTTTGCCAAAGATATATGGTTGCATCATTAATTTTTGAAGTACAGTTAAAACTTCCGAATGTTATATAGCCGTTTGTTTTGAAAGGACAATCAGTAACATCTGGGAATTTCTTTTCCATAAATATTTGATACCCTGCACTGCTTTCCAAATATAACGGCTTTTCCGTGTATAAATATGCCTTATCTTCGGGGATTATATATTTATCAGCCAAAATATAATCAACTTCTTTTATACCCATTGTATTAAGAAAACCGAGATATGAAATTATTATGGGAGCCGGTTTATATAAACTTACAAAAGATTTTAAATGAGTATATCCGCCTAAATCTATTAAAATATCAATATCTTTCTCATATATTTTTTTGGCTAACTCCTCTGCCGATATTGATTCAAAAGATAGCATTTCTATTCCCGTTTTTTCTATTCTTTCGGTCGTGCTGTCTTTTTTTGATGAAGTATTAAATATACAAAAATTAAATTCGGATTGATTATGATTTTCCCATATTGGAATAATATAATTCATCATAGTATGCGCACGGCAGTCAGATGAAAGATATCCTATATTTAATTTTTTGTTTTTTTGATTTTTTTTATTATCGTGATTATACTTTTTTATATTTTTAAAAATGGTACTTTTTAACCTTACCACTTCCATTTCAGCTTCATCTTTAATATCAATTTGATCGTATGAAGCTGACTTTGTCATAGCAAATATTTTACTTGATACATCATACTGACTGGGCTGGAGATTTAAGGATTTATTGCTATAGTCTATAGTTTTATCACAATCCAAATAATAATAAGAATGTGCTAATCTTGAAAAAACACTTGCCTGACCTTCCGGATATTCCTTTAAATATTCTTCATAATAATATGTATACTTATCTTTATCATCAAGATTATAATAAGAATTTGCCAGCCTTATATACATAGAAGCTAACGTGACGGAATCAAGTTTTTTTGCCATTAATAAAGCTATTTTATATACCTTTATAGCCTCTTTATACTGTTTATTTTCAAAAAGCTCTTTTCCTTCTTTTACTAAATCTTCATATGAACTGCTTATTTTATCAGTATTCATTTTATGCCCTTTTTACTCCAAATTCATCTTCACTTTTCAATTTTCTGTTCATAAGTTTATTCAAAACCTCATCAGGAGTTATATTTGTATATACAGCCTCGTAAATTGCAGACGATACGGGAACTTCCAAATTTAACTTTGAAGCAAGCTCGCATAAAGCTTTTGAGGTTTTAACTCCTTCGGCTACAGAGCCAAGTTCATTTAAAATATCATCAATTTTTTTACCTTTACCCAGCATTGAACCAACCGTAAAATTTCTGCTGTACGGACTGGAACAAGTGGCAATCAAATCGCCCATTCCTGATAATCCATATAATGTAGAAGGTTTTGCTCCTAATGCAACACTTAATCTTACTATTTCCGCCATTCCTCTGGTTAACAAAGACCCCCGGCAATTGTCCCCTAAATGCATAGCATCGGCAAACCCTGACGCAATAGCTATTACATTTTTTAAACTTCCGCCAAGTTCTACTCCAATAACATCTGTATTTGTATAAAGCCGGAATTTAGAAGGAACAGTCAAATATTTTTGAACAAATTCAGCTGATTTAATATCATCACTTGCCACCGAAGCTGCCGTAGGACATCCGTTTAATATTTCTTTTGCTAAGGTAGGCCCCGATAATATTACAAGCTTGGAATCAGGCAATTCATCTTTTATTACTTCTGACATTCTCTTTAATGAAGGCAGTTCTAATCCTTTTGATAAATTTACAAGTATTTGATTATTTTTTAATCCTATTTCTTTTAACTGCCTGCAAACAGGTCTTATTCCCGATGTTGCAACTACAAGTAGTATTATATCCGCATCTTGAACAGCTTCTTTAAGATTGTCGGTAATTATTACCTTTTCATCAAGCTGAACGGTTAATGGTTTTGTTGTACGCTTATATGTCCTCAGTTCGTCTGATATATCTTCTTTTCTGCCCCAAACACATATATTTTCAAAATTATTATTTAAAAGCCAAGCTAAAGTTAATCCCCAGCACCCCGGACCTAAAACTGTCAGTTTCATACATTTATCTCCAATTTTATTATCTAACTGCATTATTTATAATCTCGCTTTCAGTATTAAATACTTTCCGTGCTTCTTCTCTATCATCAAAATGTATAGTTTCATTTTTAAGTATTTGATAATCTTCATGCCCTTTTCCTGCTATAACAATAACATCTGCGGGATTAGATATTATCTTTAAAAATTTTATAGCTTCTCTTCTGTCAGGCTCAACAAAGATTCTTTGTGTATCTACGGTTTTAATTCCCGTCATTATATCTGAAATTATAAGCTGAGGGTCTTCGCTTCTGGGGTTATCGGAAGTTACAATTACTTTATCGGATAGTTCATCAGCTATTTTACCCATTTTAGGACGTTTTGTAGTATCTCTATCACCTCCGCACCCAAACAAACATATTAAAGAACTTGTTTTCGGCGTTAATTCCCGTGCTGCTTTTAAAACATTTTCAAGTCCATCGGGAGTATGAGCATAATCAACAATAACCAAAGGTTTTTTTGCAACAATTTCAAATCGTCCCGCTACGCTTTTTGTATTTTCAAGTGCATTAATTATTGTTTTGTAATCAATTCCGATTGCAAGCCCTGCCGTAAATGCCGCCAATGCATTATATACACTGAACATACCATTAAGATGAAGACTTAGTTTTTCTTCTTTATTATTAAATTTAACTGTTAATTTTGCTCCGTCAATTGAAAAATCAATATTATCAGCTTTTACATCAGCAATATTTTTAACTGCGTATGTAAAGACTCTGACTCCTTCAGGGCATGCTTTTATAAAATCATCAGCATACTCATCATCCTTATTTATTACCGCAAATGCACCTTTTTTCAAATTTTCAAACAATATAGCTTTTGCTTTGAAATAATTTCGCATAGTTATATGATAATCAAGATGATCTTGAGTAAGGTTTGTAAACACTGCCCCGTCAAAATCACAGAATCCGACTCTTTTTTGCTCTAATGAGTGAGAGCTTACCTCCATTACAACATTATTTATCCCGTTATCATACATTAATTTCAAATCACGTTGAAGTTCAGGAGGCTGAGGTGTTGTATGTTTAGCTTCTTTATATGAATCCAAACTTGATAATTTATAACCTAAAGTACCGATAAGCGCACATTTGTTATTATCTTCTTCTATTATTCTCTGAATTAAATGAGTAACTGTTGTTTTACCGTTAGTTCCGGTAACTCCGATTAAATTTAACTTTTTAGATGGCTCATCATAGAATTTTGCCGCTATAGCTGCCATTTGTCGTTTTGTATCTTTTACAATTATTTGAGGACAACTAAGATTATTTAATTTATGTTCGCAGAATATCGCTTTAGCCCCTTTTTCAACGGCGTATTTTGCATAGTCATGCCCGTCAGACTGCTCGCCTTTTATACAGATAAATATATCACCCTCTTTAGTTGTTGCCGAATTATAAGAAATACCTGTTATTTCGACGTCTTGGAAATTTTCCCGTGAATAATCCGTTAATAAATTTAAAAGTTTACTTAATAACATAACAATACCTCTAATCTATTCTACACTATTTTTGTCAGGAGGGATATTTAAAATTCTTGCCGTTTGAAGTGCAACATCTTTAAAGACAGGGCCTGCAACGGTATTTCCCCATACCGGCCCATTTGAAGCTGAATCTATAACAACATAAATCAAAACTTGCGGATTGCTGACAGGGAAATAGCCTATTACTGACGTATATAGTGAGTGTGAATATCCTCTGCCGTTTTCCAAAGGTTTTTTTGAAGTTCCTGTTTTTCCTGCCACGGTATATTTTTCAAGGTTTAAGGGAGTTTTTGATTTTTCAACGCTTTGAGCAAGAATATTTGTAACAGTTTTTGCGGTTTCAGGCGTAATTGCTTGAATATATTGAATTTTTTCCTTCTCTTCTTCGGGAGAATATTTAATAACGTGAGGAGTAACTCGAACACCGTTATTAGCAAGAGCGCTGACTGCACTAACCATCTGCATGGCATTAACGGATGCACCATAACCATACCCCATTGTAGCCTGACGGGATTTATCCCATTTATACGGTTTAGGCAGAAGTCCTGATGATTCTCCGCTTAAATCTATACCGCTTTTTTTCCCTATTCCAAACTTAGACAACGTATTATAAAATTCATTAGGTGTCATCATTAACGCTATATTAGCACTTCCTACATTACTTGAATGTTCAAGAAGATAAACGAGATTAATCATGCCAGGATAAGGATGTTTATGATAATCATAATTTTGAATAGTCCAATTACCCAATTGCATTTTGCCGGTATCTAAAACTTTTGAATTAGCATTAATCTTTCCGTTTTCAATACCTGAAGCCACGGTTAAAGTTTTAAAAGTGGAACCCGGAGGATAAACATCCGTGAGTGTCCAATTTTTTAATTTTACAGCGTCGGTTTTTTTATAATTATTCGGATTATATCTTGGATAAACAGCATAACCTAATATCTCGCCGTTTTTAGGATTCATTACAATAACAGCCCCTCTTTTAGCCTGTTTTGTTGTAATAGTATTTAACAATTCACGTTCACATACATATTGGATAGCAGAATCAATAGTTAATGTAACATTTTTACCCATTTTAGGAGTTGTAGCGGAAATAGGGTCAGTACCTATATCATAAATAATATCTCCGCTTGGTGTTTTTTGGACAGGTTTAATATCATCAACATCTTCAAGTTTAGATTTAGCACTTAATTCAACGCCCGAAGCTGTTCCCGCATCGGGATTATAATATCCTATAACATGTGCCGCAAGCTCATCTTGAGGATATACCCGTTCATTTTTTTTATCCAAACTTATTTCTCTTAATCCTAATTTTCTGATTTT
>CANROV010000001.1 GCA_947632315.1 Candidatus Gastranaerophilales bacterium | reverse complement strand
ATTAAAAGACCACGGTTAGAATGATAGTCATGTTTATGAACTTTTAAATGTTCTGTTAAATCATTAATTTCATGAGTTAAAATTGCAATTTGAACTTCAGCTGAACCGCAATCTTTTTCATTTTTACCAAATTCTTTTATTAATTTAGCTTTTTCTTCTTTGGAAACTGCCATAAACAAATCCTCCTTTTCTATTAAAACGGTTTAATCTAAGTCTAAATTCAAGGAGTAAATTTAAACTGAGAAAAAACTTACATACTAATTATATTATAAACATGAAAAAAAATCAACTAAAACTTAATTTAACATTAAAGTTTGGACATTTTCTTGAATTTCTTCAAAGCTTTTAATTATATTTAAGGTTTCTTCATCTTTAATATTAGCTAAAAATTCAGGTTTTAAAATTAAATAAAGTTCAGTTATTTTATTAGAAGTTATTTTACTTATAAGAACAAAATTAGCATTTTCAACTAATATTTTAGAAGAATTAAAATTATCATAACCAATTTTTTCAAAATATTCATTTACTATTTTACCATCGGACCTCACACTATAAAAAGAGGCCATAAAAGATTTTTTTAAATAAGTTGCATTAGGATTAGCAATAATTAAATTGGTTTTTAAAATATTATATCTTTCGGTAGGATAATCTAAAACTTGATTTTCAATTAAAGGTAAAGAATCTAAATGAAATATAAAATCCGAAGTATATAAAATTCTCATATTACTCTTTTTATTAGTTAAGTCTATTTGATCAATAATAACCTCATAAAATGGAGGTATTTCAACTTTATTAATTCCCTTTGTTTTTAAATCAAGAGTTTGATAAGGAATGCATCCTTGAGGATAATAAATTCGATTTAAAAATTCCGATGTATTATAAAAATTAATTTGTTTTATAATGTTCTAATGAAGAAAAAATATATATGGTTTTTTGAAATATTAATATGGCTGATGGTGATTTCAGCATCATTTTATTTCTTTATATATAACAACACCGTAAAAGAAAGTGCAAAAAATACATATTACATATTTTTTGACGATGTGTCGGGGCTAATAAAAGGTTCACCCGTTAAATTAATGGGGATAAATATAGGACATGTTCAAGATGTAAAAATATTTGATAATAAAGTATTTGTCTCATTTATAGTTACAAAAGAAAACATTAAAATTCCGAATAAAGCATTGGCGAATATTGAATTTTACGGACTGGGAGGCTCAACATCATTAGAGTTAGCGCCTGATAATCAGATAACCGAGGGAGAAGGATTAATAATTCCTTCAAAGACATATAAAGTTCAAGACTTCTGGGATGGTCAAGAGCTTGTTGCAAACGTAATGATTGACATATATGGAGGAATCGGCAGGAGCATTCAAGCTGCAGACCTTATTAATAATAAACAATGGTTTAAACAAAGCAAGCTCGTTGAAGATTTTTCAAAACAAGCAGGAATAATTAATAATGCCGAGTCTGTTATAATTTATAAATTGTCAGAATCCACACTTGAATATACAAATAAAAAACTCCAAGAACTGCAAAATGAGGAGGAACATGAATAATTATAAAAATGTATGTGTAATAAAACATCCGTTATGCTGTCACAATTTAAGCATAATAAGGAACAAAAATACAAATGCCGAAATGTTTAGAAATGCAATAAGGCGAATAACATATTTATTATTTTATAAAGCAACGGAAGATTTGGAACTTGAACCTTGCGAGGTAGAAACACCGTTAGAAATTTGCAGAGCTGAAAAAATTACAAGCCGTAACGAAATAATAATCGCTCCGATTCTTAGAGCCGGATTAATTTTTTCGGATATAGCAAATGAAATAATGCCATTTGCAACCGTAAGACATATAGGTATGTATCGAGATGAAGAAACACTAACTCCTATTTGGTATTACAACAAAATCCCCGTCGAGTTTGATGAACCGGATAAAAAAATAATTTTAATATTAGATCCAATGTTAGCCACGGGAAATTCTGCCGTTGAATCAATAAAATTATTTGTAAATAAAAAAGTACCTCAAAAAAATATAAAATTTGTCAGTTTGATAAGTGCGCCGGAAGGGCTTGAAAAAGTTCAATCTTTATATCCTGATATAAAAATTATTACGGCAAGTATAGATAACTGTCTGAATAAAAACGGATATATAAAACCGGGACTTGGTGATGCGGGTGACAGAATTTTTAATACGGTAGAAAACTAATGTTTTATTTTGATAATTTTTACGGAAAAAAAGTTTTAAAATCATCTTTATTGGATGATACTGATTGTTTTTTTACTACCAGAGAATTTGTATTGACTTCAAGAGACAGACTTGACTTAGAACAAGAATCGGAAAGAAACAAAACTTTCCTTTTAAATAAATTAAACTGTGAAAAAATATATACGGCAGAACAAACACACAGCGATAATATTCAAATTATATCAAAAGATAAAACATTATACGAAAACACGGATGCATTAATATCAAACATAGAGAACAGCTTATTAATGCTAAATTTTGCAGATTGTGTTCCGATTATTTTATACAGTAAAAAAGATAATACAGGTGCCGTAATACATGCCGGCTGGAGGGGAACGGCAAAAGAAATAGCCAAAAAGACCGGAGAAAAACTAGTTAAAAGTTATAATATATTACCCGAAAATATCACCGCAATAATAGGGCCTGCAATAGGAAAATGCTGTTTTGAAACAAGTGAAGATGTTTTTGAACAATTAATTAAAGATAAAACGAACAAAGAATTATATAAAAAAATAAATGATAAGTATTTTATAGATTTAAAATTATTAAACAAATACCAATTAACAAATATTGGTATAAAAAATATAGATAGTTGTGAGTATTGCACATGCTGTATGTCTGATATATTTTTTTCATATAGGAAAGAAAAAGGTAAAACAGCAAGACATTCAGCAATATTAAAAATTAAAGGAGTCAGATAAATTATGTCAGTAATAGAAAAGTTATCAACAATATCAGAAACTATAACAAAATTAATGAATTTTGTTGTTAATAATGATATAGTAAAGCCTGATTTTAATGAATATTTAGCTACAATATCAGCAAAGAATCAAAGAAACACAAATATAAACGCCTTAATCATTCCTTATGTATTTGAAAGACGACTAACAAAAGAACGCAAAACAATTATACAGCTTTTTGAAGAAAACACTAAAGATATATCCAAACAGGAAAAAGAAATATTAAAGAGCTTATCAAAATCATTTTCATCAGTATTTGAAATAAGACGAGTTTTATCTAACGGATTTGAACTTTATAATCTTGTAAACGAAAAAATGTATAAAGTTCTTTCATTCGTAAAAATGAATAATTTTAGAGGAATAACTCCGGGTCAATTTGCACTTTGCAGAATTTTTGAAATGAAAAATGAATTTTATCTGATTGAAATTACAAATGTTTTATCAAGTATAAATAAAGAAGAAGTTTATAAATATGCAATAGCAAAAATCATAGAGAAACCTGAAGATGCATATGAAGATAATGAAAAGAAACAGGAACAAATTGAAACTCTGGTTAAAAATTTCGGAATAAAATTCAAAGAATGTTTTAATACAAACGAAGTAATAACAACAAATATTTATGCGGATAATTTAATAAATTTATTTAATGCATACTGTGATGACGGAATAATGCCTGACAAGGAAGATATTGAAGAAAACATAAAACAGGTTGAAAATAACAGATATTTCACTGTATCAGACTTTAAAAATTCTTATTCCGATTTTATGGAAAAATCATTGGAAGGATTTGCATCACATTCTTCAACCTACGATATAGGAATTATCTATGATGAAGAATTAGGATTATTCGTACTTCCTTTTTATCAAACTTTGTGTAAAATATACGAAGCTGAAGATTATAAAACAGTCCAAGGTTATAAAGATTGTATTAAAAGTTTTCTGGAAAATGACAAAGTTCCTGCTAATATAATAAAAAGAATAGCGGAAAAATATAATAATTTTATGGAACGAACAAACGAAATTCTTCAAACGAACTACACATTAGATGAACTTTTAAATTACTATAAGCAAGATTCCGTCGAAAAGAAAATATATTCATCAGCAAGCGTTTTATATGCGTCCAAAATATTTGAAGAAATGATGAACACCGTAACCGTAAAAGAAGAACAAAAACACAAAGAAGGTATTGATTATTCTAATGTAGGCAGAAATGATAAATGTCCTTGCGGAAGCGGAAAAAAATATAAAAACTGCTGTATGCCCAGATAAATTTAATTATTCAGTTTATAATATTTACAAAAATCAGTTAATTTACATTTAGTGCAAACCGGTTTTGCCGGTTTGCATATATTTTGCCCAAGGGTAACAAATAAAGTATTAATTTCACTCCAAGAATCTTGAGGTAAATTGTTTTTAAGTGCAAATTCAGTTTCTTCGGGTTCTTTTGTACAAACGATACCTAAACGATTTGAAATACGGTGGACATGAACATCAACACAAATACTGGGCAGTCCGTACCCTTTTGACTGAACAAGATTAGCTGTTTTTCTGCCCACTCCTTTAAATTTAATCAGCTCATCAATTTCTTTTGGAACAACGCTATTGTAATTATTATATAATTCATAAGCAATATCTAATATCTGCTTAGCTTTATTCTTGTAAAATCCCACTGGATATATAGCCGTTTCTAAATCTTCAAGTTTGACATTTAAAAAGTCTTGAGGAGTTCTGCCTAATTTTAACATCCTCATTGTAGCAGGATATGTTGTCTTATCATTTGTCCTTAAAGATAAAATACAAGCAATAAGCACAATAAACGGATTATGAATATCCTCCATAAACTTAACAAATTCAGTTTGAGGTAAATTCATTAATTTTATATTATCAATAATTTTATTAAAGTTTTTTATCATATTTTTATTTTAATATAAAAAATTTTATTAACTTCTTATAAATTGATTTTTAATTTATTTTAAGCTAAGTTTTGAGAGAGGAGAATAAATTGAACAAAAGACAAAAAGGATACATATATAGTGCTGCCGCATCTTTCAGTTATGGAATGAATCCTTTATTTGCACTGCCCCTGTTTAAAGCCGGATTAGGAGTTAATTCAATTTTATTTTACAGATATTTTTTTGCAGTAATTATTTATTTTGTCTGGCTCAAATTTTTCAAAAACAAATCCCTAAAAATAAATATAAAAGAATTATTATTTACATTTATATCAGCTATGTTTTTTGGCGCTTCATCACTTACATTATTTGCAAGTTTTAAATATATTGATTCCGGAATTGCGTGTACAATTTTATTCATATATCCGCTGTTGGTAGCTTTAATAATGAGGTTATTTTTTAATGAAAAACTCACAAAAACTGCCATTTTCGCTATTATTTTAACTTTTGGAGGTATCATACTTCTATACAAAGGAAAAAACGGATTAGATTTAAATATAACAGGAATATGTTACATTCTTATTTCCGCAATTGTATATGCAATTTACATTGTAATTGTTAAAGTGAACAAAACTTTAAAACATATGAATACCGAGAAATTAACATTTTACGTAATGCTCTTTTCGCTTTTTCTATTTATATACAACTTAAAATTTTGTACGAATTTACAAATTATTCCCAAACCAATGTTATGGATATACCCCATAGGTCTTGCATTATTTCCGACAATTATTTCAATAGAAACATTAACAATCGGAATAAAATTAATAGGCCCGACTCCGACAGCAATATTAGGTGCATTAGAACCATTAACCGCAATTTTCTTTGGTGTGCTTTTCTTTCATGAACAGTTAACACAAAGAATTATTATAGGTGTTATAGCCATTCTTTCGGGAGTATTTTTAATTATTCTCAAGAAAAAATAAAATTTTTTATGTTTCTATTTAAACTTATTTTTGATATATTAAAAAAGTATTTTAATAAGGAAAAGATAAGGGAAGTATTATGTTTGAAACGTATTTTTCAAAGAGAATAAAAAACACACCGTCATCATTTATAAGAGAAATATTAAAAGTAACGCAAAATTCTGAAATAATATCATTTGCAGGCGGATTACCAAATCCTATTTCATTCCCGCAAGAAGAATTAAAAGTATCAATGAACAGAATAGCCGATAAATTCGGAGCAAAAATATATCAATATTCAACAACAATGGGGCTGGACAGCCTGCGTCAATATATAGTTGACAGATATAAAAAAATTTGGGGAATGAATATAACAATTGATAATGTAATCATAACAACAGGCTCACAGCAGGCACTTGATTTAATAGGCAAAGTTTTTGTTGATGAAGGCGATAATGTTATGGTAGAAAAGCCTTCTTATCTCGGACTTTTACAATCATTCTGCATGTATAGAGCAAACTTTGTTCAAACAAAATTAAATGACGACGGACTTGACATTGATGACTTAAAAAATACCGTTAAAACATTCAAACCTAAAGTCGCTTACTTAATTCCCAACTTTCAAAATCCTACGGGGTTAACATATACTAAAGAAAATCGTGAAAAAGTATTCGATGTTATAAAAGACGAAAATATGATTCTTATCCAAGATGACCCTTATGGAGAATTAAGATTTGAAGAAACCGAAAGAATACCTTATATCGGACTAAACAGAAGTGAAAAGAACATTTATTTAGGCTCATTTTCTAAAATAGTAACTCCCGGAATGCGTTTGGGGTATATAATTGCAAACAAAGAAATTATTAAAATGCTTGAAACGGCAAAGCAAGCCTCTGACCTGCATTCAAATATATTCGGACAATATCTTATTTCCGATTATTTATATAATAACGACCTTGATAAACACATAGAAAAAATAAAAAAATTGTATAAATCACAAGCAAATGCGATGATAAATGCCATGGAAGAATATTTCCCGAAAACTGTCAAATTTACACACCCTAAAGGCGGTATGTTCACTTGGGTAACACTCGAAGAAGGAAAGGACGTTATTAAACTGTTTGATAAAGCAATTGCTAAAAAAGTTGCATTTGTTCCGGGTCACCCGTTCTATGTAAATCCCGATAAAGTTAATACACTTCGTTTAAATTATACTAACGCAAACGAAGATACTATTAAAACAGGTATTAAACGACTTGCTGAAGCTTTATCGGAATAAATTTAAAAAATTTCACTATTAAAAATTTTAGTAATAAAATTAAAATAGGAGGAAATATTTCATGAGGGATATAATAATAAAAATTACGGGAACATCCGGACAAGGAATAATCAGTTCGGGAGATATACTTTCATATGCAACAGCAAGAAAAGGTTATTATGTAACAACTTACAGGGCATTTCCTTCGGAAATCAGAGGCGACGGTAAATGTTATTATACTCTTAGAATAAGCGAACATAAAGCACTTACCGCAACAGGGGATATTGATATTCTTATATGTCTTGATAAAGATACTATTTTTGAATGTATAAATAAAATAAAACCAAACGGAATATTAATTTATGATAAAGATTATACAGGAGAAATAGAAACAGACAGAAAAGATTTGATAATTTATCCTATTCCGACAACATCTATTGCAAAAGAGCTTAACTCGGAACGTTCAAGGAATATGGTTTCACTGGGAATTGTAGTTGAAGTTCTTAAAAATCTCCACATTGAAGAACAAATTTTAAAAGATATAGAATTAAGATACAGATTAAAACCACAAGAAGTTATTGATTCAAACAAAAATGCACTAAATGCGGGCATAAAATATGCAAAAGAACAACTTGAACGAAAAGATTCATACGACAAAACAGAAATGAAGCAAACAGGTGCAAAATTAATAATGTCGGGTAATGAAGCAATAGGACTCGCAGCACTTGTTTCAGGATGCAGATTTTTTGCCGGCTATCCAATAACACCCGCAACGGAAATAATGGAATGGCTTGCAAAAGAACTGCCTAAATTCGGCGGAAAAATGGTTCAATGTGAAGATGAAATTGCTGCTATTAATTATGCGCTTGGTGCTTCTTATGCAGGAGTAAAGTCAATGACAGCAACATCAGGCCCCGGATTTTCACTTATGCAGGAAGCCATAGGACTTGCTTCAATGGCTGAGTTACCCGTTGTAATAGCTGATGTACAAAGATGCGGGCCATCAACAGGAGTTCCTACCAAAACAGAACAAAGCGACCTGTTTGCCGCTATGTACGGAACACATGGTGATTGTCCTAAAATTGTTCTTGCACCTATGGATGTTGCTGATTGTTTCTATCAAACCATTAACGCATTTAATTTTGCAGAACAATATCAAGTACCGGTAATAATATTATCAGACGCTTCATTAGGGCCAAGACGTGAATGTGTCGATTTAATCGATATTGAAAAATTAAAAATAGTAAACAGACAAAAACCGACTCTAAAAGAAGGCGATATATATAATCGTTATGAAGATACACAAACTGGCATTTCACCTATAACAAGCCCCGGAGATATGTATGGCGAACATGTTATAACCGGTCTTGAACATACACAATCAAATGCTCCGACGCCTGAGCCTGAAACGCACAGAAAAATGACAGAAAAAAGATTCAGAAAATTAGAAACCGCCGCAGGACAATTTTCTAAAGCAAAAACTTACGGAGATGAAGATGCTTCAATTGGTATTATAAGCTGGGGTTCTACTTCAGGCCCGGTTTTTGAAGCAATAGATAAAGCTCATGGAAAGGGGATAAAAGTTCAGGCACTTTATCCGAGAACTTTATATCCTTTACCTACAGATTGGATAAAGGACTTTGTTAAAAATAAAGATGTTATCATTGTTATAGAAGCTAATTATAATGCACAATTTAAGTCAACAATAGTTGAAAGATGTACACATATAAACAGAGGAACAGAAGTTATCGAATTTTTAAAATATGACGGAACTCCTTTTACTCCCGAAGAAATTTTGGATGAAATAGAAAAAGTTTCTCAGATTCAAGATGAAAAAGATACAATAAAAACAAATAAACATACTCATTTTTAATAAGAGGTAATAAAGAAATGGAAGCAGCTGATTATAAAGGAAAAGTAAAATCTTCATGGTGTCCGGGTTGCGGAAACCACGCAGTTAACACAGCATTAAGAAAAGCTATGGCAAGACTCGGTTATAAAACACACGAAACCGCAATTGTATCAGGTATCGGATGTTCAAGCAGATTTCCGTTTTTTATGTCTACATACGGATTTCACTCTATACACGGTCGTGCATTACCTGTTGCAATAGGTTTAAAACAAGCAAATCCTAAAATTAATGTTATAGCGGTTGGCGGTGACGGCGACGGACTTAGTATCGGCGGTAACCATTTTATTCACGCCGGACGTAAAAATCCAAATATCACTTATATTATGATGGATAATGAAATATATGCACTAACAAAAGGTCAATGCTCACCGACATCAAGAATTGGAACAACTACAAAATGTAATCCGTATGCGTGGACTGCTGACAGAATAAATCCCGTTCTTATGGCATTATCATTTAACGCTTCGTATGTGGCAAGAAGCTATTCGGGTGATATTCAACAGCTTGAAGAATTAATATACGGAGGACTTGTACATAAAGGATTTTCTTTCATCCACGTAATTTCCCCGTGTGTACAATACAATAAAGTATCATCTTTTGAAAAAATAAAAGAACTGGTAAGAAATCTTCCTGAAAATCACGATACATCCGACAGAGCAAATGCTATGAAATATGCTTTTGCACCTGAGGGTTTATATACCGGTGTTTTTTATGAATCAATTAGACCCACCTATGAAGAAAGATATCAAGATGTTATAAGCAAAGCAAAACAAATTGCAGGTGAAAATTATACTATTGATGATGTTATTAAACAATTTAAATAGAGGTAAACATGAATAAATCAAAAAGAATATCTATTATACTATTATGCCTTATTGGTTTAGCGTTATCCGTTGAATTATGTTTAGTCTATTACAGTGCAAATTTCCTTGAAAGTGCTAAACCAAGCATTTGTGCAATTAATGATATGTTTGACTGCGATAGTGTCGCAAGAACTCAATATTCACAATTTTTAGGCGTTCCGCTTGCAGCTTGGGGTATAATATTATATTTATTTGTTTTATTCCTAACTTTTTCCGATAAACTGCAGAAGATTAAATTCTTTAGTATTTTAAAAGTTTTTAAAAATCCTGCCTCTTATATTTTTTGTATTTCACTTTTATCATTTTGTATTTCAATGACATTAGCGGGAATATCAATATTTAAAATAAATTCCGTATGTATATTTTGTTTAATGACATATTGTATAGATTTAATTATTGCACTCGTTGCAAAAGACTGGGGACACGGTATATTATGGGAGCTAAAAAACAGCATAAAAGATTTTATAGATGCTATAAAAAATAAATTAAATGCATTTTTATTTCTTATAATAGTTTTGATATTTGCAGGAATACTTTATTATACAAATAGCAAACATATCTTTACACCTCAAATTATAAAACAGAATGAAATGTTAAACGCATTTAAAAGCTATGAAAAATATGCAAACGGATATAAATTAGGCCCTGATAATGCGGATGTAGTAATTCATGAATATATAGATTTTAATTGCGGCGGATGCTTCATGGCAAATTTATACCTGCATAGAATTATTTCAGAATTTGAAAATGTACAAGTAATACAACATAATGTTCCGTTAGATAAAACTTGCAATCATAATATGAAAATAGACGGACATAAAAATTCTTGTTTAAAATCGAGATATGCTCTTGCGGCGGAAAAACAGAATAAATACTGGAGAATGGCAGATATATTATTTGCGGAAACACCTGAAGACGAAAAAACAATTATAGAAAAAGCCCGTTTAGCTAATTTTGATGTTAAGAAATTAAAACATGATGCAAACAGTGAAGCAATAAAGAAGGAACTCGAAGATTCAATACTTGAAGCTGATTCAAAAGAAGTCAACGGCACACCCACTTTATTTATAAATATGAAAAAACATTTGGGAATCGGCTCATATCCTGATTTTAAAGCATTAATAACAGAACAAGGCGGAAAAGAAAAACAGGATAATAAGTAATGGAAAACGTACTTGTTCATGCCTGTTGTGCCGTTTGCAGTGCATATCCCATAGAGAAACTAAGAGAATTGGGATATAATCCCATACTTTATTTTTTTAATCCAAATATATACCCACCAGATGAATACAACAGAAGATTAGAAGAATTAAAAAAATATGCACAAAAAAAAGATGTTGAATTAATAATAGACCAACAAGAACCTGAAAATTGGTATTATGCAATAGCAGGGCTTGAAAATGAGCCTGAAAAAGGGAAAAGATGTTTAAGATGTTTTGAATACAGGTTATTATACACTGTTTTAAAAGCATTTCAATTAGAATATAATTATTTTACAACAACACTAACAGTAAGTCCGCATAAAGATTCAAAAGCCATATTTAAAATAGCAAACGAACTTGCCCAGAAATACGAACTAAAATTTCTTGATATTGATTTTAAGAAACAAAACGGTTTTTTGAAAACAATGCAGATAGCAAAAGAAGAAAATTTTTACAGGCAGAATTACTGCGGATGTGAATTTAGCATTTTTAATTAAATTTGATATAATTTAAAAAAGTAGTAATAAGGTGGAATATGATATTCAGATTTTTAACATCAGGAGAATCTCACGGTAAATGTTTAAACGTAATTATTGACGGAGTTCCTGCGGGAGTCAAAATTGATATTAATTTTATCAATAACGAATTAAAAAGGAGGCAAATCGGATACGGCAGAGGCGGAAGAATGAAAATTGAAACAGATACCGCCCAAATTTTATCAGGAGTCAGACACGGATTATCAATCGGAAGCCCAATTTGTATACAAATTGAAAACCGTGACTGGGAAAACTGGAAAACTGCTATGTCAGTGCAGGCTGTAGAGGACACAAAAGAAAATCTTGATATTATTAAATCAAAAGAAATAAAAAACATACGCCCCGGACACGCAGATTTAGCAGGTGCTTTAAAATATAATCAACAAGACGTACGAAATATACTTGAACGCTCCAGTGCCAGAGAAACAGCTTCAAGAGTTGCAGCCGGTGCTATTGCAAAATGTTTGTTAAAAGAATTTAATATTGAAGGTATTTCTTATGTTACACAAATCGGAAAAATAAAATCAACTCTGCCCGAAAATCTTTTTGATTTGAAAGAGGAAATAGAAGCTTCAGATTTAAGAAATACAAATAAAGAAGCAACGGAATTAATGAAAAAAGAGATAGATAAAGCAAAAGAGATAGGAGATACGCTCGGAGGAAGCTTCAAAGTTGTTTACAGAAATGTTCCAATCGGGTTAGGTTCTCACGTTCAATGGGATAAAAGACTTGACGGAAAACTTGCTCAAGCAATTATGAGTATTCAAGCCGTAAAATCAGTTGAAATTGGTTTAGGGAAAGAAGTGGCAGAAACATTTGGTTCTTTAACTCATGATGAAATATATTTTCAAAACGGCAAATATATTAGAAAAACAAATAATGCAGGCGGTATAGAAGGCGGTATTTCCAACGGAGAAAATATAGAAATTACAGCATCAATGAAAGCCATACCAACCATGCGTAAGCCTTTAAACTCGGTAAGCATTGATTCAAGAGAACAAGTTCAAGCACATTTTGAACGTTCTGATGTATGTGCGGTTCCTGCTTGCGCCGTAACAGCAGAGGCTATGACTGCAATTATTCTGGCTGACGCTATAATGGAAAAATTTTCTCACGATAGTATTGATGAAATGAAGAATAATTACAATAACTATCTTAGTATGATTAAAGGAAGGTAATTAAATGAACATTTCTCTAATCGGTATGATGGGCGCAGGAAAAAGCACAATAGGTAAAATCCTTTCAACTAAATTAAAAAATACTTCTTTTATTGATATCGATGATGAAATAATAAAACAAGAAAAAATAACCATTAATGAAATTTTTAAAACAAAAGGCGAGGAAGCTTTCAGAAATATTGAATCCGACATATTAAAAAATGTTTTAAATAATGATAATCAAATAATCTCGACAGGCGGAGGAATAATTCTAAAAGAAGAGAATATTAATTTACTCAAAAAAAAATCAATTGTTATTTACCTTTCAGCCGTTTGGGAAACATTATACGACAGAGTAAAAAATAATACAGAAAGACCATTATTAAATAACGGAAATATTGAGTTAAAAATAAAAACGCTATTATCAGAAAGAGAACCATTGTATAAGAAAGCTGATATAATAATATCTACTGATAATAAAGAACCTGATCATATTGCGGAAGAAATTTTGAAAGAATTGGAAAATTATGAAAGAACTGCAAATTAAAATTAATGCAACACAAGAAACATCATATCCCATTTTTATAGAAGAAAATATTCTTAATAATGCCTATGAATATATAAACAAGTACACAAAAGCAAACAGATTTCTTCTTATTACAAATGACAAAGTATATTCATTATATGGCGAAAAATTAAAGAATAAAAATACAGAAATACTAATACTTCCTGACGGCGAAGCATATAAAAATATGGATACGCTTAATCTGATAATAGATAAAGCAATAGAAATAAAATTAGAACGAACAGACGCAATTATAGCATTAGGAGGCGGAGTAACAGGAGATACAGCAGGATTTGCCGCTTCAATCTACCAAAGGGGAATTGATTTTATACAAATACCTACTACACTATTAGCTCAAGTGGATTCATCAATAGGCGGAAAAGTGGCTGTTAATCATAAATACGGCAAAAATATGATTGGAAGTTTTTATCAGCCAAAGTTAGTTTTGGCAGATATTTCAACACTTAACACACTTGATGAGCGTCAATTTAAAACAGGACTTGCCGAAGTTTTGAAATATGCATTTATTGAAAAATCCTGCCTTGCGGATAAAGATTATAAACTTTTTGAATTTTTAGATTCCAATCATAATGAAATCTTAAATAAAAATTCAGCTATATTAAAAGAATTAATTTCAATATGCTGTGAGCTAAAAAGCAGTGTAGTAAATAAAGATGAAAAAGAAAAAGGTTTACGCTCCATATTAAACTTCGGACATACGTACGCCCATGCTATTGAAAAGCTTACAAACTATGAGAAATACACACACGGTGAAGCAGTTTCAATAGGTATGCGATTAATATTTGACCTCGCTTTAAAAGAAAAATTTATTTCAATTGAATATTATAATTCTTGTATTAACTTAATAAACAAATACCGCTTAAAAACAGACTATGAAGAGAATTTTGACAAAGAACAATTTTATAAAACAATGCAGTCAGATAAAAAAGTAAAAAATTCAAATATAAATTTTGTAATGCCGATTAAAGAAAAAGAAGTAAAACTAACAAATAATATTGATAAAAAAATAATAGTTGGTGGCATATAATTATTGTGACTATAAAAAATAAATGATATTATAAAGAAACAGTATAAAAGGGGTTTATATGAAAATATTACTTTCAAACGATGACGGTGTAATGGCAGAAGGAATAAAAGCATTAACCGTTGCTTTAAGCAAAGAACATGATGTATATGTAGTTGCTCCTGACAGGGAAAGAAGTGCTGCAGGTCACTCATTAACTCTTCATACGCCGATAAGAGTTGAAGAACTGGATTCTAAATTCGGAGCAAAAAGGATTTGGATAACTTCAGGAACTCCGGGTGACTGCGTTAAAATAGGAATAAATGCAATATTAAATGATGATGAGAAACCTGATTTAATAATATCAGGTATAAACCACGGCCCTAATTTGGGCAGTGATATTTTATATTCAGGAACGGTAAGCTGTGCGATGGAAGGAGCTATGATGGGATATCCGAGTATTGCGGTATCACTGGCAAGTATGTCATCAGAGCCTGAATTATTTAAAAATGTGGCAGAATTCACAACAAAATTTGTACATAAAATTAAAGATTTTAGCTTCCCGTCAAAAACTATATTAAATATAAACGTACCGGGTTTAATGCCTGAAGATTTAGCCGGCGTTGCCATTACAAGACTCGGAGGAAAAATGTTTACCGATGAATATGATAAACGTATTGACCCGAGAGGAAAAGTATATTATTGGATGGCTGGTGAATTAATTAAGCACTGCGAAAATGATGATTCCGATATTAATGCTCTCAGATGGAACAAAGTTTCAATAACGCCTATAACATTTGAAATGACACAGGAAAGCAGTATCCCCGAACTGGAAAAAGCTGTTGAATGTGATAATATTATGGATTGGTATTAATTGTCAATACTGTCCCAAATTTTTCAAATGTTCAATTTTTGGATTATTTAAACCTATAACGGCAATTCCGTCAAAACGGAAGCCGTTATATTTTTTATCACAATTATTCAAATAACCTAAAATTGCTTTATGTATTTTTTGAATTTTTGTTTGAGTAATAGCCTCAAAAGGATGACCGTAATTTAAGTTAGTTCTTGTTTTTACCTCAACAAAAACCAATGTTCCGTTATCAGATGCTATAATATCTATTTCGGCATTTTTAGAGTAATGCCAATTTGTTTCAATAATTTTATAACCGATATTAACAAGATAGTTTTTTGCTAATACCTCACCTGATTTTCCCGTAATAATATTATTTTTCATAGTCATAGTTTGATTATATCAGAATTTTATGATAAGAAATAAATTATTATGGAGAAAGAAAACAAAAATTTAACAATATTAATAACAGGAGCTTCATCCGGAATTGGAAGAGAAACCGCTTTAAAACTTGCGAAATCAGGATATAAAGTTTTTGCCGGAGTAAGGAAAAAAGTTGACAAGGATGAACTTGAAAAACTTAATACAAACATAAAAGGAGTCTATCTCGATATTACAAATACTGAAAGTATAGAAAAGGCATTTTGGTTCATAATAAAAAATACAAACAGAATTGACGTACTGATAAATAATGCCGGAATAGCAACCGCAGGGCCAATTGAATTTTTATCGGTTAAAAGTATAAGAGAACAATTTGAAGTAAATACCTTTGGTGCATTAGCACTTACACAAAGATTTATACCGTTTTTAAAAAACGGAAAAATAATCAATATAAGTTCTATGGCTTCAACAGGTTTATTTCCGTTTATTTCACCTTACTGTGCCTCAAAACGTGCATTAGATATTTTATTTAACAGTTTTATGCTCGAAAATAAAGATAATATTAAAGTAATTTCCGTTAAACCTGCTTCAATTAAAACTCCTATTTGGAATAAATCCGTTAAAAGTGCGAAATCAAGATTTGAAAACTTTAATGAAAATGCAAAAAATAAGTACGAAAAAGAATTAAAATATCTGGAAAAAAATGCTGAAGATAATAATAAAAACGGACTTGATATTTCGGAAGTTGTAAAAATTATTATAAAAATAATTAATACAAAGAATCCAAAACCATCTTACAGTGTAGGATTTAAATCTTCCTTAGTTCAGTTATTTGAGAAATTACCTTTAACTATCATCAATAAATTAATAAAACATAAATTAGATAATATAAAATAAAATATTACCCAATCGGCTATATACACTCAGACAATAAACTATATACTAACAGATAATTGTATTGTTTTAAATTATTTAGTTTTATATTGATTATGAAAAAGTTGTATATAATAATTTTAATTTTAGTGTGTATAGTAACTTTATACTTTTTTTATAATAAAGTTGCTTTTCTAAACGTAATAGTTTCGTTTGATGAACTTGAACCATTCGATAAAAAACTTCCGGTATACTACAAAGGCTATAAAATAGGGAAAAGCGGAAAAATTTTCCCCGATAAAGATTATATTAAAACTTATGTAAAGCTAAAAATAACACCCGCTAACATAAAATTGCCTTCAAACGTAACGGCAAGAATTGAAAAATCTGATACAAAAAACTTTATTAATATTATTTATCCGAATGATGTTTCACTAAAAAAACTATCAGAAGGTGATGTTATTACAGGCACAATATCAAAAGACTTAAATGATATATTATCATCTCAATTAGCGTCAGGCGGAGTAGATAATTTAATAAGTGATGCAAGGACACTTTTAGGCACGGCAAATACAACCGTAAGCACACTTAATGAAATCTTTTTACAAATTAATGAAATAGTCGCTGATTCAAAGAAAGATATAAAATTTGCTACAAACAATTTGGCAAAAACAACAAAAAATATTGAAGAAATGTCATCTAATTTAAATGCTTCACTGGACAAAGAAGCGATGGAAAATTCTATTAAAAATATAGAAGATACAACAAAAAGCATAAGCGAAATAACCGAGCAAATAGATAAAACAACAATGCCCATGATGAACAGCGTAATATGTCAAACATATTCAACAATGGAAAATGTTAATGAAATAACAGGCGGGGTTAAAACTACATTAAAAAAACATTGGGGACTCGGAAGATTATTATTTGGCCGCCCGATAAGCAAAGATTGTAAATAAATTGATAGTTAACAGGAGATTTGAGAGTAATATGTCGATTTTGGAACAAGTAAACAAAAAATTTGAAAATTTTTTAAAAACCACACCCGGTGATGACCTTTTCACAAAAGCAGAACTTGTCTACGAAATAATAAACACTGATATCAAAACGGGGAATGAAGGTCTGGGTATGGTTTCTTTAGATAAATTACAAGGTGAATATAATATAGAAGAAAAAACGGGAGAAAAGCATTCCGTTATAATGCTGGGTTCAAACTCATATTTAAATTTATCAACAAATGAAGAAGTAATTAAATCGGCAAAAGAAGCCCTTGATAAGTACGGATATGGTATGGGCGCAGTTTCAAATTACGCAGGAATTACTCCAATACATAAAGAGCTTGAAAAACATATTGCAGAATTATACGGATGTGAAGATTCAATAGTATTTCCAAGCGGATACGGTACAAATATAGGAGTTATAAGTGCATTATGTAATGAAGGTGATGTAATAATAAATGACAGTGCAAACCACGCTTCAATTTTTGACGGCTGTAAACTATCGGGAGCCGATATAAAAATATATCCGCATGCTGACATGCAAGGGCTGGAAAGAATATTAAAAAGACTGCCGAAATCTCAAACCGGCAGACTTATTATAACTGACGGCGTATTTTCCATGGATGGAGACATAGCCAAATTAGATATAATAACAAATTTGGCAAAAGAATATAAATGCCGTGTTATGGTTGATGATGCACACGGCTTGGGAGTAGTCGGCAAAACAGGTAAAGGCTCTGCCGAATTTTATAATGTTAGTAATAAAATTGATTTAAATATTGGCATGCTGAGTAAATCTCCGGGCGGTTTAGGGGGATATTGTGCAAGTTCTAAAGCAATTATCCAATTTTTGAAATTATATGCAAGAACTTATTTCTTTTCAACAGCACTACCTTCATCCGTTGCAGGAGGTTTAAACCAAGCATTTAAGATGTTTCTTAAAGACAGTGCGGGAAGAAAAGAATTATGGGATAAAATAAATTTCTTAAAAAATAACTTAACAGCTATCGGTTTTGATATAGGCCACTCTCAATCAGCTATCATTCCCATTATGATTTATGATGAAGAAAAACTTTTTAAAATTCATTCGGAATTAAGAACAAAAGGACTTTATACAAATATTGTTACTTATCCCGCTGTAAGACGAAAAGAATGCAGGTTAAGACTTTGTGTTATGAAAGATTTATCCTATAATCAGCTTGAAAGAGCCGTAAAAATTCTTGAAGAAACTGGGAAAAAATACAATATTATTTAGAACTTTTATTTTAATTTAATTATTGATACAATAATAGAATGGAAAAAGTTCTTATAATAATTCCGGATAATAACAAAGGAAAATATATTTCAAAAGGATTTTCCGAAGCTTTTAAAGCATTGGGATTTTTTTCGGTAGAAAAAAAGATTTATGATATTAATCCTAAAGAGGTTGAACATATTTCTCCTGATATTATATTTATTTTCCATTCGGGATTAAACAGAAGTGAAATAATTGATAATATTTTTGACAATTTAAATAATGATGAAAAATTAATCAAGATTCATTGTGCAGAATTAAACTCGGATATTCCCGCAAAATACAAAAAGCAAAAAAATACATATTGTTTCACATCAGACAGCAAGACAATAAAATATAAATACATACCTGCTGTTTCACAAAAAGAATATAAAACTAAATTTGATAATTATTTATATACAATAACATTTGCCGGAAACCCTGCATATCCAAACCGAGAAAAGCTATTAAGCAGAATAATATATAATTTTGGAGCATTAAATATATTCTGCCGGTCATTTGATTTTTATAAAAGTATTGATGATATATACAAAAACAAGTTACTGAACGACAATTATCTTGATATATATAGGAACTCATACAAAGGATATGTTGAAACGCAAAAAGAACTTGCTCAAATATATAATGCTTCTAAAATAAATATTGATATACCTAACGGAAACACAAAACCAATCAATTACAGATGTATTGAAATAACAGCGTCAGGAGGATTCCTTATTGCACCTTACAGTGATGAACTTGTACATATTTTTGAAAACGGTAAAGAACTTGATACTTACCGTAATGAATATGAATTAATTGATAAAATAACTTTTTATTTAAAAAATGTCAATATAGCACAATTAATATCATCAAAGGGCAGAAAAAATGTTTTAAGTAATCATACATTTTATGATAGACTTAAATCAATGATGAGGAATATATATGGCAAAGATATTAGTAATTGATGACGATAAAGCGATAAATGAACTTGTAAAAGTAAATTTGGAGCTGGCAGGATATAAAACAATAAATGCATTCGACGGAAATAAGGGATATGCTTTAGCAAAACAAGAAATTCCCGATTTAATTATTCTTGACGTAATGATGCCTGAAGTTGACGGTTACACTGTTGCTAAAAGAATACGAGAAAATGACACAACTAAAGATATACCCATCATAATGCTGACAGCACTAAATATGCTTCAAAATAAAGCAGAAGGTTTTAATATCGGAGTGGATGATTATCTTGTTAAACCTTTTGAAATTGAAGAACTTTTAATGAGAGTAAAAGCACTGTTAAAACGTACAAATAATATACCAAAATCCGTTGCGGTAAAAGAAGTGCTTACAAAAGGTGACATTACACTTATCCCCGAAACATATTCAGTTGAAATAAAAGGAAAATCCGTTAAAGTAACTCCGATTGAATTCGATATTATAAATTTGTTAATGCAAAATTACGGAAATATGGTATCAAGTGCCAAGATTTTAAATGACGTATGGGGATATGAAGCAGACGATGCAGTAGAAACAATAAGAGTCCATATGCGACATATAAGAACAAAACTTGATAAAATTTCAAACGGCAAAAAATATATTGAAACTATATATGGCGGAGGATATAGACTCTTACCCGAAGGTAGCAAAGAAAAAATTAAATAATTTAAAAGTAATCTTTTTTAAATATTATGGAAATTTACAAAATTCAATTTATATTATATAATTTATTTGATAAAGTTTTGGCAAAGTGCTGGGGGGGGGAAAAAAAATGTTTGAATTTTTTAAATACTTATTTGATAAATTAAACACAAATGAAATTGAAAACATACCCAAATTAAGAAATAATGGTCAATCTATATTTAATTATGAATTTATGATGGCTTTAGACAAAAAATATTATAAAAAATATCTTTGTCAGGCTTATTTTATTAAAACAGGACAAAAATTAAACTTAAGATGTCCTAAAACATTAAACGAAAAAATTCAATGGCTAAAAATTTATGATAACTTACCTATTAAAACACAATTAACAGATAAAGTGCTTGTACGTGATTGGATTAAAGAAAAAATAGGCGAAGAATACTTAAAACCTGTTTTGTGGATAGGTGATAAATTTGATGAGATTCCTTTTGAGAATCTTCCAAATTCTTTTATCATTAAAACAAATCACGGCTGTAAATGGCAAATTATTGTTAAAGATAAAGCTCAATATATATCAAATGCAAAATTAGTCAATACAACAAAAAAGTTTTTTGAAGAATGGCTAAATCAGTCTTTTTTCGGCTGGAGTGATTTTGAAACTCAATACATTAACATTGAACCTAAAATTATAATTGAGCAATTATTACAAGAACCATCCGGCGAAAAGCCTCAGGAATTTGAAATATGGTGTTTCAATGGAGTACCTAAAATTTTTCAAAAACTTAAATTTGATAACACATCAAAATTAGCCAAATATCACACTTTTGATGAAAACTTCAATGATATTAACATAAACTTTTTTGCAGAAAGATTATTCTATGAAACAGAAGCTGACGATTATTTAAAAAAAGCTGTAGAATTAAGTAAAACATTATCACAAGGATTCAAGTTAGCACGTGTTGATTGGATGTCTATGAAAAATAAACTTTACTTCGAAAAAATGACTTTCACCCCGCAGTCTGGTTTCATATTTTTCCCTGAAAATCATAATGAATTACAGTTAAAATTAGGTGAAATGTTAAAATTGAAAGAGAATTAAATAGCTAAATACTGCTGGTTCTTTAATTATAGGTCTGTTGAAGAAACCAATAAATATTATTAACATTCCTCATAATGTATTAATACAGGTAAAACGATTTTACCCTTTACAGAGGCAGATTATTTATGTTACAGTAAATAAATATGAATATTCCAATATATATAAATACAAGAACTTATAATATTAACAACAATAATTCTACAGTAAGTATTGTTGAAGATTTGAAAAATCACATTTTATTTATTTTAAAAAATAATTTATCTGATAAATGGAATGAAATTATTTCAAATCAAAAATATAATACTAAAGATTTAGAAAATTTCTTATATGAATTAACACAAGAAAAACATAATAAATCTGCAATTAACACTGAAGATAAAAATTTTAAATATTTTGAATATCTTCTTACTAATCTTCTTACCGATAATAAGATTATATCAGCATTACACCTTGAATTAAATTATAAATGCAATCAAAATTGCAAGCATTGCTTTAATCCCAAAAATATGGATAAATATTCAATTAATTTTGATCAAGCAAAAAAAATAATTGATGAAGCTTATGATATTGGTATTTATGAGATTATTCTGACAGGCGGAGAATCAACAATTAATAAAGATTTTCTTAAAATTGCAAAATATATTAGGGAAAAACATATGCCTGTGGCAATATTATCAAACGGTCAAAAACTTTATGATGATGAAAATTTATTTAATGAACTGATTAATATTTATCCTAAATTTATTAAGCTGTCACTTTATTCTATGGATTCAAATGAACACGACTATATAACAGGAATAAAAGGGTCTCATTATAAAACATTAAATCTGATAAAAAAATTAAAGAATCATAATATTAAAGTTAAAATTGACTGTCCGCAATTTTCATATAATGTTAACAGTTATAAAAATGTAAAACAATTTGCAGATGAAATAGGAGCCTCATTTGCTACCGGATGTACTTTTATTTACAACAAAGAAAATCATAATTTTAATGCGAAATTAGACAGTAACAATATACTAAAATTTCATCAAGATTGTTTTAATCCGTCAATATTAAGAGAAAAATATACGAAATCAGATGGAAGAATTTGCGGAGCAGGCCACAATAAAATAAGTATTCGACCCAATCTGGATATCACTCCCTGCGTAGGCTTCAACTATATTTTGGGCAGTTATAATTCTATATCGTTAAAAGAATTAAAAGAAAATGTTCTGCCAAAATTTCAAAAGAAATTCATAAAATCAAATCTTAAAGAATGTTTTAAAGAAGAATACTGCCAATTTTGTTTACATTGTCCTATATACACAACTCATGAAAATAACTCTTTTCTCAAGAAATCCAAAATTTTATGCGAAGACGCAAAAGCTTATTACAAAGCTTATTTAAAATATACAAATAAGAAAATATAGATTACCGCAAAATCATAAGCAAAAATTTTTTTTTCCGCTTTTTAAACAAATAAAATAAGTGTTATAAATTCAAACTTTCATTTTTATAAACTTTTCAAGAATGGAGTTAACAAAATATGTATATTAACAGTTACTGTAATTTAGCGAAAGCGGTAAATAATAAATATAATCATCCTATATTCGGTACCCGGAGTAACGAATCAAAATATATATTAAATAAAAAAGAAGAAGAAAAATTATATAACGAAACAGAAAGAGTATTATCATCAGAAGAAGCTTATACTGCCATAAAAAAAGGATATAAAGGGATAACTCTGATGGAATACGCCAATGCATTAAATGAAGGTTTATCAGACACAGAAGCACAAATATATGCCGATAATAATCTCGGAGACTTTTATTTATTGTATGAAGAAGAATTTCAGAATATTACAAATAATAAATTAAATGAAAACAATTTATCATACAATAATAAATACAACTATAGACTAAATCCATATACCCAATTTAAACCGTCAAGTATATTATCTTTTATGAAAGAAAATGGTTTAAATGCTGAAGAAGCCGTATATGCAATAGGTTTTTCCATGGATGAAAAAACAATAAAACAATATAAAAACTATTTAAACAGATTAAAAAGTCAAAACAATTCCAAGGAAACTAAAATTGATAAATTTTTTATAAAATTATCGGCAGAATGTGCAATAAACGTTGTAAAACGTCAAAAAAAATCTGAAAATAATATTATACAATATTTAGTAACTCATCAAGATATTCCTCAAGAAATAGCAAAAATAATTGCCGAAAATAATGAATTATTAGAAAAAACAGAAGTTTTAAAATCACTTTTTACGAAAAATCGATATTCTGATGAATATAGAATTTATCCCGATATACCCCTTAACGACCAAGAAATAGCGGAAATATTAACCAATCCTATAATAATAAAGAACTTTGACAGATATATAGGATTAATATCAACGGATAAAGAGACAAAAAGCCCTGTTTGCGAAGAAAAAAGAGCATTAACCGCAATTGAAGCTTATTATGTTATTAAACATAAACTGCCAGACAGAGAGCTAAATAATTTTATATTCTATTGCAATTGCGGAATTGCTCCTGATATAGCCGTAAATATGCTGTTAAAAGATAATAAATAATTGTATATAATTCTTAAAAAGTAGTTAATTTTTGAATAATAATATATAATAAGAAATCGTATTCGGTAGAAAAAAGGAGATAGAAATGCCATTTTTAAAGAGAATAACCGGCTCCGTTAAAGGCATATCGGCATTAATATGCACGGTATTATTAACGGTAATGCCAGCTTTTGCCGGTGAGGCAGATTTGACTGTTCCGAAAATCCAAGGTGATAATTTTAATCTGCTCATAGCAGGTATTATCGTTTCAGTTCTTGGACTTATATGGGGACTTATTGCTTATTCACAAATTAAAGGAATCAAAGCTCATAAATGTATGATTGAAATTGGTAATACCATTTTTGAAACTTGTAAAACATATCTTGTGCAGCAAGGTAAGTTTCTTATTGGGCTTGAAATACTAATTGCTGTATGTATAGCATTTTATTTCGGATTTTTGCAGGAAATGAGCGTAAAAAACGTATTAATAATTCTTGCCGCTTCTGTCATCGGAATATTAGGTTCATATGGTGTTGCGTGGTTCGGAATAAGAATGAACACTTTAGCCAATGCAAGAACATCTTTTATAGCATTAAAGAACAAACCGCTGGACATATTAAACATACCTTTAAAAGCAGGTATGAGTATAGGCGTACTACTTGTAAGCGTAGAATTAATAGTTATGCTAACCATATTATTATTTGTTCCGGGCCACTTAGCAGGAGCATGTTTTATCGGTTTTGCAATCGGTGAATCATTAGGTGCATCAGCCCTCCGTGTAGCAGGCGGAATATTCACAAAAATTGCTGATATCAGTTCTGATTTAATGAAAATTCAATTTGGAATAAAAGAAGATGATCCGAGAAATCCGGGTGTTATAGCAGACTGTACCGGAGATAATGCTGGTGATTCTATAGGGCCGACGGCAGACGGTTTTGAAACATATGGTGTAACAGGTGTTGCTCTTGTAAGCTTTATTTTACTCGGAGTATTTCCTCAATACCAAATCCAATTATTAACCTGGATATTTGTTATGCGCTATCTTATGATAATTACTTCAGTAATTGCATACGGCATTAACGGTATTTTAAATAAAATATTATATACCAATAAAACCGAATTGGATTTTGAAGCACCTCTGACAAACCTGGTATGGCTGACTTCAATATTATCCATAGGAATGACATTTACGGTAAGTAAATATTTACTTGGTAATCTGCCTGACAACATATGGCTGACATTATCAATAATAATAAGCTGCGGAACATTAGGTGCAGCGTTAATACCGGAATTTACGAAAGTATTTACAAGCCCCAAAGCAAAACACACAGCAGAAGTTGTTACGGCTTCAAAAGAAGGCGGAGCTTCACTTACAATTTTATCAGGTATAGTATCAGGGAATTTTTCAGGTTTTTGGATAGGACTTGTAATTGTTGCATTAATGACTATGGCATATTTTGCAAGCATACATATTCCCGCTGAAATGATGATGTATTCATCTGTATTTGCATTCGGACTTGTAGCCTTCGGATTTTTAGGTATGGGGCCGGTTACTATCGCAGTTGACAGCTATGGCCCTGTTACAGATAACGCACAATCCGTATATGAATTATCGTTAATTGAAGAAATACCTAATGTCGCTGACGAAATAAAAAAAGAATTCGGCTTCGAGCCTAATTTTGAAACCGCAAAAAAATTCTTAGAACAAAACGATGGTGCAGGTGTAGGGGCTACAACAATGATATTTTCTTTAATACTTGTTATCAAAGAAACTTTAAATATTGAACCCGAATCAATATTAAACTTATTAAATCCATACACAATATTAGGTTTATTAATGGGCGGAGCAGTTATATATTGGTTCTCCGGAGCTTCAATGCAAGCGGTTACAACAGGGGCATACAGAGCTGTTGAATATATCGCAAAGCATATAAAACTCGGAGAAAGCGATGACAAAAAAGCAAATACCGACAATTCAAAAGAAGTTGTTAAAATATGTACGGAATATGCACAAAAAGGCATGTTTAATATATTTATAGCATTATTTGCTTTTGCATTGTCATTTGCGTGTTTATCAGCCCCAATGGAAAATACGGTAAATCCGGTATCATTCTTTGTAAGCTATCTTATAGGTATAGCAATATTCGGACTATTCCAAGCCGTATTCATGGCAAATGCAGGCGGATGCTGGGATAATGCGAAAAAAATTGTAGAAGTTGATTTAAATGAAAAAGGCACACCACTTCATGACGCTACGGTTGTCGGCGATACCGTCGGAGACCCATTTAAAGATACATCTTCTGTTGCTATGAACCCGATTATTAAATTTACAACATTATTCGGATTATTGGCTATGGAAATAGCAATTGCACCTGCATTTAAAAATATAGCACCGACTGCGGGTATAATTTTATTCGTTATTGCTGTTATATTTGTAATACGTTCTTTCTACGGCATGAGAATACCTACAGATAAATAACATAGCCCAAAATAAAAAAAGACCGCCCGAAATTTAAGTGCGGTCTTTTTTTATTTAAAAATTCAATTAATAATCAGAAACTGTGTTTTCTTCTTCATCTTCTTCATTGTTATCTTTAGAATAATTTGTATCAAAATCATCGGGCAATAAATCAGAATCCGGCCAAACAGTGGTATCATCCGCACGAGTAGCTGCAAGGTTAGCACTTGCCGAAAAATCGGAATCAGTTAATTCAGCTTCTTTAACAATACATCCTGCCATATCTGCGTCAGTAAAATTACAATAATTTACAGTTGCATAACTAAAATCGGTACCGTTTAAAATACTTTCCGAAAAATCACACTCAACAACATTGGCTCTTGTGAAATCTGCAGCATTTAAATCACTGCCTACAAAAGATACATTAGATAAATGTGAATCAATAAAAGATGTACCTGCAAGCTCAGTATTTGATAAATCAATATTCTCCAATGTGACGTCCGAAAAATCCAATTCGGTTAAATCAAGCTCATCTTCAATTGTTTTCTTATATTCATTATATTCCTCAGGATTTTTTATAATAAGTTCCGCAAGTTCTTCTTTTGAATACATTAAACTATCTCCTTTTTAAATTACCGTTAACCATTATGCTATTCCACAATATTATTAGTTTATAACATAAAAATATTACATAATTATTTTTGTTTGTTTTACAATTAATGTCAAGGAATTTTTTTGTTAATTTTTGTTAATAATTCAATTTGGAGAGCAATTTAAAATCAAAATTTTTTTTTAATAGTATATAGGTAGTGTGGGGAAAAGAAGTTGAATATAAGTAACAATGAATTAGGGATATATACAAATACTCATGTTCCTGTAGCTAAAACAATAATTTTGCCTATATATCCAAAGGAAAAATCAGATAAGTTTTCAAAGCAAACAACTACAAATCCAAATGCCGGATTTTCAAACAAAAATCTGTTTAATCTTTATAATCCCAGATTAATTTTAAAAACATATATTGCGCCTGACAATGTTAAGTCTTTGGTGGAAAAAAATCCTAAAATAAAAGATATTCTAAAAGAAAAAGGGATAGAATATAAAATCCATCCCGAAAATATATCATCAATTATGAATTCACATTTAAGAACAACAACTGCATATGCGCTTCAAATTGCTAATACAATGAATCTGTCGGCAATAGATAAAAAATATCTTGAACAAGCCTCAATTTTTCATGATTTTGGAAAACTGTTAATTCCCAAAGAAATAATAAATAAACCCGGAAAACTAACACCGGATGAACGTGAAAAAATTGATTTACACGCACAATTAGGTTATGAACTTTTATCTCAAACTAACATGGATAAAAGAGTTTTAAACATTATAAAAAATCATCACACACCGTATACACAAAACAAAGACACATTGAGTAATGTACTGTCTGTTGCTGATATATATTCAGCACTAAGGGAGGAAAGAAGCTACAAAAAGCCCTTGACAATTGAGGAATCGTTTAAAATCTTAGACCAAAAAGCCCAACAAGGTGAAGTAAGTACAGAAGTTGTAAATGCACTCAAAACTGCAATAAATAAGTCGTATGCGGCTGCATAAAAATAACCGGCAAATATGCCGGTTATTTTTTAATATTAGATTTTTTAAACAGCTCTTTGAACTTTTCCTGCTCTTAAACAAGAAGTACAAACTTTAACTCTTTTAATTGTACCGTTATCATTTATTTTTACAGACTGAAGATTAGGAGTCTGTCTATATACATGATGTTTATGAGAGAATGAAAGTTTAGCTGCTTTCAATGGTTTTTTTCCGCATATTGCGCATTCAACTGACATTTTTATTTCCTTTCAAGTAACTTTCTTAGCTTAATATTATATAAAAAAAAACTAATAATCAAGCTGATTATGAAAATTATATTAAATAATTTAAATAAATCAAGTAAATAAATATAAAAAGGCAAAGGTTTATTATAAAATAAAGAAGCGAGGAATTATGGATTCTAAAAATAAAACAGTACGTGAAAAACTCGAAGAAAAAGAGTTGCTATATTTAAGTGAATTAGCTTCAAAAAGCAAATATACAAAAGGCAGGAAGAGAAAAGAAGAATCTTGTCCTTTAAGAACAGAATATCAAAGAGACAGAGACAGAATTCTTCATTCTAAAGCTTTCAGAAGATTAAAACACAAAACACAAGTTTTCTTTTCACCGTATGATGACCACTTTAGAACAAGAATGACCCATACATTAGAAGTATCACAAATAGCAAGAACAATATCAAGAGCATTAGAACTCAATGAAGATTTAACAGAAGCTATAGCTTTAGGGCATGATTTAGGTCATACCCCGTTCGGACACAGCGGAGAAAGAGTCTTAAACGAATTAATGCCTGACGGGTACAGACATAATGAACAAAGCGTAAGAGTCGTTGAATTTATTGAGGACTTAAATCTTACTCAAGAAACGCTTGACGGAATATTAAATCATTCATATCATATGATGCCGAATACTCTTGAAGGTCAGGTAGTAAGACTCTCGGATAAAATTGCATACATAAATCATGACATCCAAGACGCAATAAGAGCAAGAATTATTAAAAATGAAGATATTCCTTCGGAAAGTGTTAAATATTTTTCAACAACAAACCGAATAAGATTAACAAAAATTGTAAATGATATAGTTGAAACCAGCTATGGAAAAGATAAAATATTAATGTCGGAAGAATGTTTTGAACAATTCATAAAATTAAGAGAATGGATGTTTAATCACGTATATAACAATTCTCCGGCAAAACTTGCGGAAGATAAAGCCCAGAATGTAATCAGAAGATTATTTGAATTTTACTTTAACGGACTGCAGAATAAATATAAAAATGCGGAGGAAAAAACTATAATGCAGACTGTATGTGATTACGTATCGGGCATGACTGACAGATATGCACTGATAAAATATGAAGAAAACTTCTTACCCGCACCTTTAATACAAAAAAACAATGATGAATTTTTATATAAACTTGCCGAAATGAACGGATTAACACAGTAAATGACCACAAATAAAACATACAGTGAAGCAATAGACGAAATAAGAAACCGATTGGATATATTAGATGTTGTTCAGTCGTATGTTGTACTGAAAAAAAAAGGAGCAAATTATTGGGGCTGTTGTCCTTTTCATAACGAAAAGACTCCGTCATTCTGCGTAAACGTACAAAAAGGGATATTTAAATGTTTTGGCTGCGGTGAAGGCGGTGATGCTATAACGTTCTTAATGAAAATAAATAACCAATCCTTTAATGATGTAATTAAAGATTTAGCTGAAAAATTCGGAATTGAACTGCCTTCTTCTCACTCCGGTTCAAAACAATATGCCGAAGAAAAAGAGCAAATAAAAGATATTTTAAAAAAAGCATGCGAATATTATCATAATAATTTATTTTCGCTTGAAGAAGCAAAAATTGCACTCGAATACCTGACAAAAAGAGGAATAACAAAAGAAATTATTGATGAGTATAAAATAGGATACTCAAAGAAAGGTTACACAGATTTTCAAAAAGATTTTAAATCTCAGTTTATCCCTCAAATTATGGAAAAATCAGGTTTAACCGTAAAAACGGAAAAAGGCGAAACAGTAGACAGATTTCGCCATAGAATTATGATTCCGATATATGATGAGCAAGGAAATGTAATAGCATTCGGAGCAAGAGCAATAGAAGCCAATCAAAATCCCAAATATTTAAATTCACCGGATACAGTTTTGTATAATAAAAGCCGAATTTTATACGGAATTGACAAAGCTAAATCGGAAATGATACAAGAAGACTATGTAGTAATTATGGAAGGATATTTTGATGTAATATCGGCACAAGCGGCAGGGTTAAAAAATGCTGTAGCTTCTTGCGGTACAGCACTTACTGTTGACCATATAAAATTAATATCTAAATACACTAAATCAAGAAAAATATACCTTGCGTTTGATACGGACGCTGCCGGTTTAAAAGCGACTCAAAGGAGTACAGAAGTTATAAAAGAAGCATTCACGAGGCTTGGCGATATAAAAATGTTCGACCAATCGTATTCATCTCTATCCGATAACAAATACACTTGTGAAATAAGAGTAATAGCCCCATTTGACAGCAAAGACCCCGATGAATATATCAGAGAATTCGGAATTGAATCATATAAAAAATACATCAAAAAAGCACCTCTACTGCTTGATTTTCAAATAAATCAAATATTAAAGGAATATAATGAGAATTTTTCTCCGACAGATAAGCTAAAACTTATACAAAAAATCATGCCTTTAATCGAGGAAATTAAAAACAATATAGTTCAAAATGAATATATAAAGATAATTTCTGATAAAATTAATATTGACGAAAAAGCACTGATTAGGGAGGTAAACAAAAGAAAGACACTAAAAACTGCTGATAATACTTTAACAGAGCCAATTGTAACAAAAACTTCAAATATAAGTGAAAAAGCACAAAAAAATTTATTAAGCTTGTTTCTAACAGGTGAACAAAATATTGGAATAAGTAATCTTGCAGAAATAATAAAAAATGTTAAATTTTCAGACGAAAACTTAAATAAATTAAAAGATACAATTGACAAATTATCATTTCAGATAAATAATAATGTGGAAAAATTAATACAAGCCCTGTACACACAATTTGCTGAGGATAATAAGTTAAAAGATATAATAACAGATTTAATATATATTTCAGACAGTTTCAAAAATTTATCAGAACGTGATTTTAGAGCTGTAATAAGAGAAAATGCCGAAAGAATTGACCAATATGAATTAGAATGCGAAAAAAGAACTATTGCTTCAAAATATAAAAAACTAAAAGATGATGACTTAGAATCAATGCAATATCAAATGCAATTAAGAGAAAAAATAAAAAACAAAAATAAATCGGAGATACTTTAAATGAGCAAAAAGAAAATTTCAGAACTATCCGTTGTCGGAATAATGGAAGAGGATGATGAAACAATGGAAAATGAGCCGTCAGAAACAGCCGGTATTCTTATGATGCCGGAAAATGAATCCATCAGCAGAGAAGGTATGGACGTTATTATCAGTTCCGAAAGAAATAAAATAATAGATACAATGGAAAATGAAGATTTATTTTCTACCGATATTGCGGAAGATGATGATGATATATCAATTTCTGATGCACTGCTTCCAAAAGGAGTTTCATTTGATGACCCGGTAAGAATGTATCTGCGTGAAATAGGCAGAATAAAATTATTAACCGCAGAACAAGAAATAGACCTTGCTAAAAAAATCATTCAAGGCGGTAATGCAGGTATTATTGCAAAGAGAAGACTTGTTCAAGCAAATTTAAGACTTGTTGTCAGTATTGCAAAAAAATATGTCGGCAGGGGCATGCTCTTTTTAGATTTAATTCAAGAAGGAAACCTAGGTTTAATCCGTGCGGCAGAAAAATTTGACCACGAAAGAGGTTATAAATTTTCAACATACGCTACTTGGTGGATTAGACAAGCTATTACAAGAGCAATCGCCGATCAGGCAAGAACTATAAGAATTCCTGTTCACATGGTTGAAACAATTAATAAATTAAAAAAGGTTACCAGAAAACTGGCTCAAGAGCTGTCAAGAAAACCTACGGAAGAAGAGTTAGCCGTTGAAATGAATATTTCCGTTCCTAAATTAAGAGAAATTATTAAAGTAGCACAAGAACCTTTATCACTTGAAACTCCCATAGGAAAAGAAGAAGATTCAAGATTGGGTGATTTTATTGAAGATAAAGATGCGGATGCTCCCGTAAAAACAGTTGCTCAAGAATTATTAAGAGAAGACTTAGCTGAAGTATTAAGCGGTTTATCTCCAAGAGAAAGAGATGTTC